>JBBQJJ010000025.1:0-37782 GCA_038325805.1 Haliangiales bacterium | reverse complement strand
GATCGGCCGGCGGCGCTCGCGGCGTACGAGGAGGCGCTGCGCGTCAATCCGACCGACGTCAACACGATGACCGGTCTCGGTCGCCTGTACTTCGCAGCGGCGGACTGGGAGAAGGCGCGCAGGATCTACCAGTCGCTCGTGCTGCAGAACATCGACGTCGACGTCGGCGTGACCAAGGGCGAGGTCTACTGGGCGCTCGGCAAGATCCATCTCGAGCTCGACCAGGTGCCGAAGGCCAAGAGCATGTTCCAGCGCGGGCTCGAGATCGAGCCGCAGAACTCCAAGCTCAAGGAAGCGCTGTCTGCTCTACGCTTGTCGTGACCTTCCCGGCCCCGGGCGTGCTGCTGGTGTGGAGCGGTGATCGGCCGCGCTGCCACGCCGCCGCGATTCCACCCGGCGGACTGACACTCGGCCGGGAGCTGCTCGACGAGCTGCTCGGCGACGTGGACGACGATCGGATCAGCCGCGAGCACACGCAGCTGATCCCGGCAGCGCGCTCGGTGGCCATCCGCGATCTGGTGTCGCGCAACGGCACCTACATCGACGGCCAGCCACTCTACAACTCCGCCGAGCTGCCGTTTCGCGGTGCTCCGTTCACCGTGATCCGTACCGGTCGCTCGATCTGGGTGCTGGTCCCCGAGGTCACGCGCTACCAGCGCATCACGCTGTCGCGGCGCGGGCGCCTTGTCGTCGGGGCGTCGCTCGCCAAGATCTGCGCCGCCGTCGAGGTGGCGGCGATCGATCGCGTGCACCTCATGCTGACGGGCTCGGTGACCGTCGGTCGCGAGCTCGCCCGTAGTTACGCCACGGTGGTCGGAGGCAAGGCGGCGCACTTCGACTCCGACTCCAAGCGGTGCTTGCGCGAGGTGCTCGAGCGCAGCCAGCCCCAGACGCTGGTGTTCGCAGGCCCGGTCGGAAAGCCGGACCTCCAGTTCCTCGAGACCGTGCTCGACGGAGAATTGCGAATCGTCACGCTGGTCAAAGACCCGCGCTGGGTGTCCGCGTTGCCGCCGCTCCTCCAGCAACGCCTCGCGCAGCGACAGCTCGCGCTGCCGGAGAAGCGCTACGACGAGATCTCGACGACGGTGTTCGATCTGATCCGCGACGTCACCCCTGCTGCGCAGATCCACGCGACCGTGATCGAGCGCTGCATGGTCGGCGCGCGCGAGCTCGACGAGGACTCGCTGCTCGTGCGGTTGCGCGAGTCGTTACTGCGGTGGCGCATGCAACCGACGGAAGCGCTGCGCGGCGACCACGTGACACTCTCCAACCCCGATCATGCAGAGCCCTTGATCGAGGCGCGCGCCATCCCCGTCACGCTTCACGCACGTCCGAGCGATCCACCGACGGACGCGAGCTGGCACAACCGCAGGCTGTGTGTCGACGGTGATTGCTACGGAGTGATCGCCGATGGCAGCTGCAAGGTCTGTGGCCGTCTCGAGCCGCTCGGCGATCCGTATCGGTAGTAACGTTCACCTATGACGAGACTCGTGGCGCTGTTGGTCCTGGTCGGTGCGTGCGGTGGCAAGAAGGAGGACGCTCCAAAGGAAGCTCCGCAACAAGAGGTCAAGAAGGTCGAGCCGCCGGCGGAACCCGCGAAGCCGGCCGAGCAGCCGGGCTCGGGCTCCGCGGGGCCGAGCACGCCGATGGTCGCGGATGCCCCCGAGGGCAACCCGCCGCCGGACGGCAAGTACGAGAAGGTCAAGGTCGATGGCGTCACCGTCCCGATGATCAACGTGATGGAGGGTGGGACCGTGGTGCTCGTCGATACCGACGGCGTCAAGCCGCGCTCGTGGGAAGAGCAGTACAAGAGGAAGAAAGCGCCGAAGAAGGGCCAGTTCGATCTTCACAAGACCGACGGGAACAAGAACGGCAAGTTCGACGACGACGCGGTCGACAAGGAAGGCATCTGGGTGATCGATGCCAAGGGCAACATCATCAAGAGTTAGATCGCCGCGCTCACTCGGTTGACGGCTCTGAGATCAGAAGGCGAAGCGCTTCGCGAACGACGCGGCCACCGCGACATCGGCAGCGTTCGGTTGTGCGCGCTCGTTCTTGGCCGCGACCTGATACGCGAGCGCCTGCACCGTGTCTGCCACCTCGGCCGGCGTGCCGGGTGCGGTCACGCACTCGAGCGCAGTCTGGTTGACCGTCGCAGCGCCGCAGACGCCTGCCAGCATCAGCGCGGCTTCGACCTCGCGCAAGCGCACGACGAGCTGCCCGACCGCCGGGAGGTCGCGGACCATCGACGCGAGCGCGGTGGCCAGCATGCCCTCGTGGCCCTGCGGATAGCCCACCGGGAACCGGCGGAGCGCGTTGACCGCAGCGCTCACGCGCTGGACGACCTCGGAGGGTGAGCCGTCGGCCGGCATCAACCGCGCGGTGCACTTGACGGCGAGCGGGAACTGCCCGTCCGCGACACCACTCGCGGCGATCGCGTTGAAGATCGCCTTGAAGCGCTGCGCACCTTCCTCGATGGGATAGGGAAGCAGCGTCTTCGCCGCCCCCATCACCTCGGGTGACTCGACGAAGCCGGCGTTCCGCAGCGCGCGCTGCGCGGCACGGATCCGCTCGGCCACGGCCTGCGCGCCACCGTGCTCCGCCGCGTTGCGCGCGTAGGTGACCGCGACATCCGGTGCGTGGACCGCGCGCATGTTCGCGTTGTAGGCGTCGAGCGCTTGCGCCGCCGGCATGCCCGTCTTCGCCAGGCCGATCACGACCTGGTGCGGGTTCTTCTTCACGTAGCCGATGTTCTTCGACAGCGTCGCGATCTCGCTGCTGAACGACGCCATCTTCGCCTCGGTCTTGGCGAACTGCTTGATGAACGCCGCGAGCGGATGCGCGCCATAGCGTTCCCTGCGCAAGGCCAGTTGCTGCTCGACGCGCGCGCCCTTCTGCGTCAACGCGTAGACCTCGTCACCGAGCGTCTTGCACGGGTACCAGAGCGTCGCGAGCGGTGTGAGTCCGAGCGTCAGGAGTCGACTACGGGTGAACTGGTCGTTGAGGATCGCGAGCGCGCGCCGTAGTTGCTTGCGCTCGGCCTCCTGCGCCTTGACCTTCGAATCGCGCGTGGTCAGCCGCGACCAGCTGCTCTTGAGCTTGTCCTCGACCTCGGCGAGCCGCGCGGCGACCTTCTGCGGCGCTTCGGGGTCGCGGAGCGTCGTCTCGGCGTACTGCTGGACGACCAGCTGCACCTGATCGAGCAGCACGAGGTCGCGCGGATCGCACTCGATCACGAGCTCGAGCTTGATCAGCTCGTCGATCTCGATCGCCTCGAATAACAGCTGTCCCTGGCGAAGGCCCTCGAAGATCTGGAGCGCGCGACTTCCGTTCATCATGTCCTCCGCAAGCGATGGGCGACGAGCAACCGAAGAGCAGGAGCGGGATCGATCGTGGTGGCGATGACCAGCGGTGCCGCCGTGGGCAGGCTGCGCGCGTGCTCGAGCGCGGCGAACACGTGGCGCTCGTGCGCCAGCGAGTGCGAGGTGCCATCCCACACCAGCTGAATCCCGACGACCCCAGCGGCGCGCAGTTGATCGGTGATGGCGACGAGGTGGCGCGCGTTGCGGGGGGTGACTCCGACGATCGCGATCGCGCCCGCGAGCTCGGAGATGCGCTCGGCCAGCCGCTTGCGCGAGCGCAGCAGCACCGTGGGATGCGAGAGCGGCGGCACCTCGATCGCGGCGAGCGCGACCGTCAGCGACGCGGCGATCGTGCTCGCGAGCACCGGATCCGTGATCCCGAGCTGGATCGCGGCATCCGCCGCGACGGGTCCGACCGGAATCCTCACGACGGAATCTTCTCCCGGAAGAAGCAGTTGTTGAGGCACGTCAGCGGACAGGCCTCGACCTGCGAGCGGGTCACCGCGTAGGCTTGGCTGTTCCACAGGGCGCGCACGCTCTTGAGCCGCGCGTCACCATGCGACCACGGCAGGCGATAGCAGGGCTTGATCGTGCCGCGGTGATCGACGGCGAGGAACGCTTCGCCGACCCGGCAGGCGACGCGCAGCGCCTCGCGCGACGAGTCGCGGAAGTACCTGCGCATCAACTCGATCCGCTCGGGGGAGGCGTGCATCACCTTGCCGAGGTCCTGCCGCAGCGCGAGCAACTCGTCGAACATCGCGTCGAGCTCGGGGTGCTCGCCGCGCGTCGGCCACAGCTTCGCCATCAGCCCGATGTCGTCGCGACGAATGATGTCGTCGCCCTTGAAACCGCCGTGCTGGAGGTTGATCGGCTGGATGTTGATGCCATCGACGCCGGCCTCGTGTGCGCGCCGCACCAGCGCCGGAAGCTCGCGGAAGTTCGCGCGCTGGATCACCGTCGACACGTTGACGGAGAGCTTGCTGCCAGGCCGTCCACGCTTCGCCGCGACCATCCGGCGGATCGCCTTCCACGCGTTGTCGCCGGCCTTGTTGATGCCCGTGATCAGCTCGTGCGTCTCGTCGGTGGCGCCGTGGATCGAGATCGAGATCGAGGCCGTGCGCTGCGCGAGCTCCTCGGCGATCTTCTCCGAGATCGGAAAGCCGTTGGACGTGATGGTCACGAGGTGGCCTAGCTCGTTCGCGTACGCGATGTAGCCGAGCATGTTCTTGTCGCGGAACGGCTCGCCGGCACCGGTCAGCGCGACGCGGCGGACTCCCCATGCGGCCGCCTCGGCGATCAAGGCGCGGACGTGGTCGCTCGACATCGACTCGGCGTCGCGCGACTTCGCGCGATTGCCGCACATGTTGCACTCGAGGCCACACAGATCGTTGGTCGAGATGTCGAGCGCGGGCGGCGGCAGCACATACGGCCGGCCGTTCGACATCGTCAGCGTGACGCGAGGATCCTGGCGGAGGCGACGCAGCGTCGGGACCAGTGCCGCTTCGTCGTGCACGTTCGTTTGATCGAACGCGAGGTCGTCCGCCGCCAGCACGACCTCGATCCGATCGGTCGCCTCCTTGACGGTGCGCGACAGCTTGCCGAGGTTGCCGGGGTCGACGTGGAACTGGGTCATCCGCGATCTCCCGGGTGCTGCGCTACTGGCTCCGTGGCCGCGATCAGGTCGTGGGTGCCGCCGCGGCACTTGTTGCACACCGGCATCGCACTTCGATCGGCGAGCATCTGGCTGCGGAACTTGCGGTACTTCTCACCGCGCCAGATCGCGCGGAACGGTGTCTCGAGCACGTTGCCCATCACGAAGTCGTCTCCCATATCCGGGCGCAGGTAACAGCACGGCGTCACGCTGCCGTCGACGTTCACCACCGTGTGATCCCACGCCATCGTGCAGAACGGGTGGCGAACGTTCGGTGTCGTGGCATCGGCCTCGTAGCGGGACAGGAGTCGCGACGCGGGGACCAGGCTCTTGGTGTGATCGTCGTCGGCGCCGACAGTCTTGATGCGGAGCGCGTCGACGCCCCAGTCCTGCGCGAGCCGCCGCATCTCGGGGAGCTCGTGCTCGTTGTGGCGCATCACGATGAACTGCAGCTCGATCCGCGGCTTGCTCAGCGCGAGCCGCTTCTTCTCGGCGCACAGCCACGCGATCGAGCGAGCCACCGTCGCGAAGTTCCCGTCCTTGCGGAACGTCTCGTAGGTCTCCTGACTCGCGCCGTCGACGCTGAGGATCAGCACGTCGAGGCCGGACCGGAGGAGTGCGATCCCGCGTTCACCGTCGAGGAAGTGCACGTTCGACGAAACCTTCACCACGCCGACGCCGGACTTCTTCGCGCTCGCGATCATCGCCGGCAGCTCCTTGTTGAGCAGTGGCTCGCCGTAGTTCCACAGCGCGAGGTTGCGCAGCTTCGGTGCGAGCTGCCCGAGCACGCGATCGAACGTGTCGAGGGTCATCTGCGGCAGCGGCTTGATCTTGCCCGTGCCCGTCGGACACGTCGGACACGCCAGGTTGCACAGGTTGGTCGGCTCGATCATGCCGGTCTCGGGACCACCGGCGGGCAGCTCCGAGAGGTAGCGCATCAACTCGGGCGGGGGCACGACCGTGGTGCCACGCGCGGCGAACCAGCCGCGCAGCGCGTGCGCTTCGGGGACGGCGTCGGCGGCGAGGCGTGGATGCGCCGCGGCGTCAGGCGTCAGGAACAGGCGAAGCAAGCGAACCTTCGCGATCGCGTCGGGGGGCGCCTGCGCGAGCGCCCCGAGCAGCTCCGTCGCGCCGGGCGATGGCACGCCATGGACCAGCTCGATGCCCTCGGCGTGCGGCAGCGCGTGCGCGAGGAAGTCGCGCTCGAGGAAGCGGCGCAGCTTGATCTCGATCCGCGGCGCGTGACCGAGGGCGAGGCAGTCGGCGAGCGCGTCGGGCAGGAGTCGGACGCCGTCGCCGTTCGCGCGGAGTCGGACGATCCGCTCGCGTGCGAACTGCTTCTTCAGGAGCTCGCGACGAGTTGCTCTCTCGACGTGCTTCGCGGCGGTGCGCTGGCGTGCGAGCCGCACGAGCTCGACGCCGTTGGTGGCGAGGAGGGGAAGTCGCAGCGGATCGCGGGCGGGTGTGCGCGGACCGCGAGCGAGGACGGCATTCCAGATCGCGAGCATCTGATCGGCGACCCGCGCGGACGAGAACTGCGCGACCACACGCGCTCGACCGGCGAACCCGAACGCAGCGTCGCCGAGCAGGCGTTCGATCGCGATCGCGGCGGCCTCGGGATCGTTGGGCTCGACGAGCAGCCCGGTGACGCCGGCGGCGACGGCCTCGGGGACGCCTCCACTACGCGTCGCGAGCGTGGGTAGTCCGGTCGCCGCGGCCTCGAGGAGCGCGACGCCGAAGCCCTCGACATCGTCGCCGGTGGGTGACTCGGCGAGGAGTGCGAACACGTCCGCGAGGCGGTACAGGGCAGGGAGGTGTTCGTCGGCGATGAAGCCGGTGGCGACGATCCGCGAGGCGATGCCGAGCTCGCCGGCGAGCACCTCCAGCTCGCGGCGCATCCGCTCGTCGGCGCCGGTGAACACGTAGCGAAGCCGCGGTCGCGTGCGTGCGAGCTTCGCGATCGCGCGCAGCATGGTGCGATGACCCTTGCGTGGGGCGAGCCGCGAGACCGTCAGCACGACCTCGTCGTCCTGACGAATCCCGAGCCGCGCGGCGAGCTCGACATCGCGCGGACCGGGCGAAAAGCGTGCTGGATCGATGCCGTTCTCGACGACGCGGAGCACGCGCTCGTCGACGCCGCGAAGGCATGCCTGCGCGCGCGAGAACCTCGAGACGCAGACCACGGCGTCGGCGGCCGAGAGCCCGGCGACCTGCGCGGCCGCGTAATCGGTCATGTCGCCGTGGTTCACCCATGGTGCGAGCAGATCATTGCCGTGAACGTTCGCCGTGATCACACACGGCAACGCGGCTTGCAGCGCCGGGATCCACGGCCCGAGGCCGGAGTTGCAGAGATGGATGACATCGGGCCGATCGCGCAGCGCCGCGTCGATGGTCGTCAGCAGATCCGCCCACAGATCGATCCGCAGCGGCCGCGGCAGGGCGCGGAACAGCGGGCGCGCGTAGTCGAGCGCGGCACTGCCGAGGAGGCGCTGCGTGTAGACGGAGACCCCGATGCCACGCTCGCGGAGGTTCTCGGCGAGTGACTTCGCGACGCTCTCCATCCCGCCCAGCTTCGGCGCGAACTCGTGGGCGACGATCGCGACCCGTCGCGCGCGATCGGTGGTCCGCACCGCTGGCGCCACGATGGTCTCTGCGGCCATGCGATTGTTCGCGACGAGTGGAACGCTGCGATGCCCGGCAGTCATCGCCTCGCACGCGCCGGGCGTCAACAGGACGTGCTCGATCGCGTTCGCGAGCGGCCGCGCCTGGGGCTTCGCGATCACGGCTGCTCCGACACGGACCAGGCGCATCGCGCGCTCCTGCTGATCCTCGGCCTTGCGATAACCGGGGATCAGGATCGCCGGCTTCTCGAGTTGCCGGATCTCGGCGACCGCGTTGTAGCCCGCCTGCGAGATCACGACACTGGCGCGTGCGAGCAGCGAGGGCAGCTCGGGCGTGCTCGCGATCAACGTCAGCCCGGGGTAGCCGCCCGTGTTCGCCGGTGGCTGCGCGTACGGGCCGGTGACGAGGATCGTCTCGAGCGCGGGGATCCGCGCCCGCGCGAGCAGGTGCGCGTCGACGACCGCGCGCAAATACCGCTTCGCGTCGACCGGCTGCCCGCCGCCGCCGGCCATCGCGACCACGAGGGGCGTGTGCGACGGTGGGGCTCGCTCGACGTGGCGCACGATCGGTCCGACGAGCTCGACGTGCGTCTCGCCGTACCCCGCGAGATCGACCTCGCTCGCATCGTGCGGCACGACGATCTGGTCGAAGCCGAGGGCGAGCCCCTTCGCGAGGAACGACCGCAGCGCCTCCGGTCGCAGCTCGCGCTGGACGAGCACGCTGCGGACACCAGCCGCGGTCAGTCGATCGACCACACGCATCGGCGCGTGGGTGTCGAACACCACGAGGTCGGGCGCGAACGCGGCAAAGATCGCGTTCAGCGCGGCTTCTTCGACGGGCTCGGGCAACGCGCTCGTGATGCGAGTGACATCCGCGTGGGGCTCCGCCAGGCGCGGTGGGAGCTGCACGTAGTCGATGCCGGCGCGTTCGAGCAGGGTGAGGTCGCGCGCGTTGGTGACGACGAGGCGCTGGACGCCGGGCAGGAACGCCGGTAACTCGTTCGCGATCGCGAGCGTGCGCACCAGGTGGCCGAGCCCGATGCCGTTGATCGCATGAAACGCGACGCGGATCATCCCATCCCCTCGACGAGTGCCCGCGCAGCGCGGGCGGCTCCATCACACACCAGCGGAGTCACCCGTGCGGTGCGCAGCCACGCGAGCGAGTGCTCGATCGATCGGTGCACGCACGCATGGCCGGTCGCCGCGAGACGCTGCGCACGCGCGGCTTGATCGTCGAACGGGCGGGGCAGCGCGAACAGGGCCGCGGGCACGCCGGCCGCGGCGAGCTCGTGCGCGGTGTTGTAGCCCGCCGCCGAGAGAGCGCCGTCGAACGCGCGGAGATGCGGTGCGAGCGGTGCCACCCGCACCGTGATCACGCCGGCGAGGATGGCGGGCGCGTGATCGAGCGGCCCGAGTGCGAGCACCACATGTTCGCCGGTCCGCGCCACCTCTGCCGCGAGAGCTCGCACCTGGATCGCGGCCTCGGCATCGCCACCACCGCCGGTCGTCACCAGCCACGCGCGGCCCTCGAGAGGGATTCCCAGGGCACGCCGCGCGTCGTCGCGCGACAGCTCCGACCCGGCGAGGGTGATCGGAGGAACGCGAACGGTGGGGATCGCGAGCGTCGACGTCGCTCCGGCATCGTCGGCGACGATCGCCAGCGCATAGTCGTCGAGCCCACCCGTCATCAGCTCCGCCTGCGGGTCCGGCACGGCGCGCCGCACCAGCACGCGCTTGACGCGCCGCCCGAGTCCCGCGAGCTCACCGTGCGGGCCCGACGGAAATGTATCGGCGACGATCAGATCCGGTGCGAACGCTTCGGCCGTGGCTTCGATCGCAGCGCGTGCGATCCGTCGGCGCTCCGCATCCGGCAGCCCGGCATCGCGCGCGCGAACCGGTGAGGGCAAGCGCATCACGGCGATCGATTCGGTCGCGAGCAGCGCATCCGCTTCCGAGGTCGTGACCAGCAGCTTCGTGCCCTCGAGCGCGCGCGCGATCGCTAACGTCCGCGTGACGTGGCCCGTGGAGAAGCCATCGTTCGCGACGAACAGCGTGCGGAGCGCGCGGCTCACGACACGTCGTAGTCGGAGGCCAGCGGCGCGGACACGCCTGCATCGCCCACCGCGGCCGCTTCGCGATCGAGGTCGATGACGTACGGAGCCTGCGCGGCCGGGACGGGGGGCTCCTCGACGACGGACTCGACCACATCATGGTGATGCCGCCGGCGGAACGGCTGCTCGTCCTCCCAGATGTACGACGAGTAGAAGCTGGGCTCGTCTCCGTAGGTGTCCCAGCTGCTCGACGGATCGTGGAGCAAGGGCCACAGGTACGGGTCGTAGTGCCGGCTGACGAGGTATTCGCGGCGCTGCTCGGGCGGCAGGTTGCGCCCGCGCAGATCGTTCCACGTCTGGTCGGCACCGGCCGGCTTGTAGACGGCCTCGATCGCCGCGATGCCTTGCTCGGTCAACCGGAAGCGATCGTGGAGCGGCCACGTACGGTCCCACCGCGCGACGTAGCCCTGCGTTTCGAGCGCGTCGAACACGGGCTTGAGCGCGTGGTCGGCCTCGATCGGCCACTCGATCACGTCGCCATCGTAGAGGTGGCGAAGGATCAAAAACGCATTCGCGCGTTGGCGCGGATCCGCGAACTGCATCGGGCCGATGCTACAGCCGACTACTTCCCGGTGCAGCGACCGAGGGCACGCTTCGCCGGGACCGACGCTTGATCGTCCGATTTCGCGAGCGCCTGGAGCTTCGCGCGGGCACGGGCAGGGCAGGCCGGTCCGAGCTGGCCGAGCGCGAAGGCGGCGGCGCTGACGAGCTCGGGGAACGCGAGGTCGTCGAGCGCCTCGATCAACGCATCGGCCGCACCGGGCGGCTTGAGCAGCGCGATGGTGGCCGCCGCGGCGATCGCGAGCGTCATCGCTTCCCGGCTCTCGAGGGCTTGGCCGCGCCAGCGCCGGAACTGCTTGACCAGCGCCGCGGCGAGCCCGAGATCCTCGAGAGGAACCACCAGCCCGATCGCACGCTCGCGCAGCGACAACGGATGCTTCGCGCTGTTCCACACGAAGGGCAGCAGCTCCTCGACGCCGTTCGCGCGGCAGCTGACCAGCCCGAGCATCGCATCGCCGCGGACGTCGAGGTCCTTGTCCCGCGACACCGCCTCGAACAGCACCTTCGCGGGGCCACTGCGCTGGCAGCGCCCGCCGAGCGCAGTCGCTGCGCGGCGCCGGACCTCGGGCCACTTGTCGACCATCGCATTGATGATCACGCGATCGATCTCGTCGGGACCGCCGGGCCCGGTCCACGGCGAGCCACTCCCCGGCGCGGTGGTCTCGGTGAGCGCGCCGAGGGCAGCGAGCCGGACGCCCGGATCAGGATCGCGGGTCGCGTTGATCACTAGGGAGGCACCGTCGGCGCGCGGCGAGGCGGACAGCCCGCGGATCGCGACCTGGCGGAGCGCCGAGCCTTCTGCAGTCGCGGGCAAGCCACGCAGGATGTCGGCGAGCTGCGCGATCGCCGCGGTATCTCCGTGCACCGCGATGCCATCGATCAGCCGATAGCGACGCTCGTAGTCGGTCGCGGTCGCGAGCGCCGACAGCATCGTTGCCACGATGGCCGGACGAGCAGCCGCATGAGTGCGTCCGGCGCGCGTCACGGCCCTCCACAGATCGCCGGCGGTCGCGGCATCGGACTGCGCGGGTGCAGTCTGCAAGAGCTGATCGATCGCAGCGCTCGCGAGCCGCTCGATGACTTCCCGCCGGACTTCGCGCGGACCTTTACCGGCGAGATCGATCAACGCGGCGAAGCCACCACCCGCCGGCGGGATCCGCTTCGCGGCTGCGACACGGATGTTGATCGGCAGGCCGCCCTTCGCCGCGAGATCGCGCAGCGCGAGCGTCTGACCGTTGACGCCGAGCGCACCGATCACGTCGAGCAGATCCTGATCGCGAACCCAGCCCTCGGTCGCTGCACGCACCAGCGTGGCGGTGGCCGCGGGATCGACGATCTTGACCAGGGCGTGGACCAAGCGCCGTCGCGACGCAGCGTCGGTGGACTTCGCGAGCTCGGCATCGATCGCCGCGGCACCCGCGGCACCGCGCTTCGCGAGCGTCTTCGCCGCTGCTTCCTCGCCGCCTTTGCCCTGCGCGATCACGCGTGCGAGCACCGCTTCACCGCCGCCACTCCGCTCGCCCTCGGCGTAGATGCCAAGCTCGGCGATCGTGGTGGGTCCGGTTCCACTTGCCCCTTCGATCACCACGGTCACGCAGTCACCGATCGAGGCCGGTAGATCGACGAGATACGCCGCACCGAGGGGCTCGCTCGCCGAGTACGCCGGGAGGTCGAACCGCCACGCACCCTGCTTGCTCACCACCGCGAGCAGCCGGGGCCGACCCGCCGCCTTGCTGGTCGCCGCCGAGCGCGGATCGCCGGGGACGATGCGCAGCTGAAACGCTTTCTGGCCATCGACACGCGCGCGATAGGTGAAGAACTGTCCCTCGCCGCCACTCGCGAGCTGTTCTCTCCACGCAGTCTCGGGCTTGCCGTCATCGAGCTCGCTCGGCAGCGCGAGCGCACCCGCGTTGTCGGCGCCGACCTGATGCGAGGCACCCTTGGCCTGGAACACCAGCGGTGCGGGGGAGGCCGTCGCGTCGAGCCGTGCGGTCAGCGTGGTCGAGCCTGCGGGCACCCCGGTGGGCAGCTTGTCGAGACGCTTCCACGTGGCGCCCTCGAGCTTCTCGCCGAACAGATAGCCGGGGTGCTCGTCGCAGCGCTGGACGCGCCCGGTGGTCTGATAGCGATAGATGCCCGAGGTCGTCGCGTCGACCTCGACGCCGTACTCGCGATCGAGCCCGACGCCGCCGAGTGGAAACCGCGTGGTCACGCGCCAGCCGCCCTTGCGGTCCAGCACCACGCCTTCGCGGTCCTGCCCGTAGCTAACGTCGACGACGAGCTGTGCGCCGCCGGGGAGCTTCGCGACGGCGATCTTGCCCTTGGTCGCGGCGGGCGCGATCTTGACGGCGGTCCCCGCGATCGAGAGCGATCCGTCGCTGCCCAGCTCGACGAGATCGACCGTCCCGTTACCGTCCAGATCGTCGGCCAGCGTCGCGATTGGTCCCGCGGCGGCAGTGGAGCTCACGAGCAACAGACCGAACGCGAGGCGCATCGGCGCGAGCCTACCCTGAGCCATCGCACCATCGACACGGCCGGCCCGCGCAGATTGCGCGTGGTGTGGTCAGAGATTCACGCCTGGTGTGAAAACGGACGGTGGTAACCTGAGCCCATGCGGGTCGGTCTCCTCTCCCTGTTGCTCCTCGGTGCGTGCGGTGGTGGACCCAATCCGATCCTCGCCGGCGTCCCCCAACCCAAGACCTCCGTCGTCGCGGGTGCGGCGGCCGCAGTCGCCGGCGCCGCCACGCTGGCCGCTCCTGCATCGCAGGCAAGCCGCGTCGACGAGGCCAACAAACCGGACAAGAGCGACAAGCCGATGAAGTCGGGCCCACAGGTGCCGGCCGATGTCCTCGATCGGCTCGACGATGCACCTCCGCCCCCGCCGGAGCCGCCGCCGTCGGAGCGCCCGTCCGGGAAGAAGACCAAGGGCCCGGCGGTCAAAGCGCCGAAGGTCACGTCGCCGCAACCGTTGGCGCCACCGAGCAGCAATCCGCTGCAGCCCGGCGCACCGATCCAGTAGCGCTGCTAGGGTGCGCGCGTGTTCGCGCCGAAGGACTACGCGTTCGACCTGCCCGACGAGCTGATCGCGCAGCAGCCCGCCGCCACGCGCGAGGCCTCGCGGTTGTTGCACCTCCGCACCGACGGCACGATCGGCGATCACACGTTCGTGGACATCGTCGCCCTGCTGCCCGAGAACGCGGTCGTGATCGCCAACGACACCCGCGTGATCCCGGCGCGCGTGCCGGCGACCAAGCCGAGCGGCGGCAAGGTCGAGTTGCTGTTCCTCGAGCCGATGGATGTGGAGGAGCTCGGCGACCGCGCGCGCGATCTCGGTCCGGACCGCACGGCGTGGCGCTGCCTGATGAAGGGCAAGGCGACGAGCATGGAGCTCCACGTCGGCGACGAGACGATCTCGATCATCGTCCAGCGCTCCGAGGGCAATCGGGTCGAGGGCGCGATGGCGATCGCGCTGCCCGGTGATGGCTACGCCTTCCTCGAGCGGCACGGCAAGATGCCCCTGCCGCCGTACATCGATCGCGAAGAGGATGCCGCCGGGGCCGATCGCGATCGCTACCAGACGATGTTCGCGACGGCACCGGGTGCGGTCGCGGCACCGACGGCGGGGCTCCACATGACGCCGGCGATCGCGGATGCGATGCGCGCGCGCGGCATCACGCTCACCACGGTGACGCTGCACGTGGGGTGGGGGACGTTCGCGCCGATCCGCGTCGACGACGTGCGCGGTCACAAGATGCATCGCGAGCGCTACGTGATCTCCGACGAGGTGGTCGCGCTGGTCGCCGCGGGCCGCCCGATCGTCGCGCTCGGAACCACGGCGCTGCGCGCGCTCGAATCCGCCGCGACCGGCCGTTCGGCGCTCGCGGCCGGCAGCGGTGCGACCGAGCTGTTCGTGCATCCCGGATCGGGGCACGAGTTCCGGATCGTCGATCACCTGATCACCAACTTCCATCTCCCGGCGTCGACGCTGCTGATGCTGGTCAGTGCGTTCGCCGGGACCGAGCGCGTGCTCGCCGCCTACGATCATGCGGTGCGCGCGCGCTATCGTTTCTTCAGTTACGGCGACGCGATGCTGCTGCATCGGCTATAAGAGCGCCCTTCGTGCTGTACGAGCTCCCCACGCCGGGCTTCTCCTTCGAGCTGATCGCGACGCTCGGTCACGCGCGTGCGGGGATCTTGCACACGCCGCGCGGCGATATCCCGACGCCGGTGTTCATGCCGGTCGGCACCGCGGGCACGGTCAAGGCGATGACGCGCGAGGAGCTCCAGGCCGATCCGCTCGACGCGAAGATCATCCTGGGCAACACGTATCACCTATACCTTCGGCCAGGTCTCGAGGTGATGGAGGCCGTCGGTGGGCTGCACGGTTTCGCGAGATGGGATCGCCCGATCCTGACGGACTCCGGCGGATTTCAAGTGTTCTCGCTCGCCGCGATCAACGCGATCGATGACGACGGCGTGACGTTTCGCTCGCACATCGATGGGTCGGCGCATCGGTTGACACCCGAGGTGTCGATGCACATCCAGGCAACACTCGGTTCAGACATCGTGATGTGCTTCGACCAATGCCCGCCGGGCGACGCCGCAGCCGACGTGCAAGAAGTCGCGTTGGCGCGCACGACTGCATGGGCGAAGCGATGCCGCGCGTACGCGCGCAAGCCGGGGCAGTCGCTGTTCGGGATCGTGCAGGGTGGCGTCGACCTCGAACGCCGCCGCCGCCACATGGCAGAGATCACCGCGCTCGACTTCGATGGGCATGCCCTCGGTGGGCTCGCGGTCGGCGAATCGATCGACGAGACCTACAAGGTGCTGGACGCGGTCGCGCACGAGCTCCCGGCCGAGAAGCCGCGGTACCTGATGGGTGTCGGCACTCCCCAGGATCTCGAGCACGGCATTGGCGCCGGCATCGACATGTTCGATTGCGTGATGCCCACCCGCAACGCGCGGAACGGCTACCTCTTCACCTCCCAGGGCAAGGTCAATATCCCCAATGCCCAGTACCGGACCGACCTTTCGGTCGTCGACGCCGAGTGCCCTTGCACCACGTGTTGCGGCGGGTACTCGCGCGCGTACCTGCGACATCTTTACCTGTCGAAAGAGATCCTCTACTCGCGCCTCGCAACCCTGCACAACCTCACGTTCTATGCACGGCACGTCAGGCGATTGCGCGAACGAATTCTCAGTGAAGGCCTGCGTGCTTGACCCCCTCCATCGTGGGTGGTACGCAACCGCTGATTTTTAAAGAGAGACGAGGAAACCATGGGTGCGATGCAACCGATCGTGATGATGCTCGTGATGTTCGGCATCTTCTACTTCATCCTGATCCGTCCGCAGGTGAAGAAGCAGAAGGAGCATGCAGCCATGCTCGGCAAGCTCGGCAAGGGTGACGAGATCCTCACCAAGGGTGGCCTGATCGGCAAGATCACGGGCGTCACCGACGACGGCATCCTCGTCGTCGAGCTCCAGGAGAAGGTCCGCGTGCGGATGCCGCGCGCGTACATCGAGAGCAAGTGGGAAGGCAAAGTCCCCGAGTCCGCGTCGAAGGCTGCGTAACGAACTACGGTTTGGGTCACGATCGACGGCGTCGCGACGTCGCTAGGTAACAGGTAAGGACATCATGGATCGCAGTCTCAAGTGGAGGACGTTCGGGCTCCTCGGGATCATCTTACTGTGTTGCGGGATTCTCACCCCCAACCTGGTCAACGACCCCAAGAAAGACCTCCCGTCGTGGTTCCCGTTCCACAAGCAGATCAACCTCGGGCTCGATCTCAAGGGCGGTCTGCACATCGTCTACTCGATCGATCTCAACACGGCGATCGTCGACCGCGCGTCGGAGATCGAGCGCGATCTCAAGTCGCGGTTCAACGAGGAGCCGAAGATCAACGCTACGGTCACGGCGCCGCTGTCGCCGCTCGGCGCGGTCACCGTGATCGCCCCCGACGCGGCCAAGAAGCTCGAGATCGAGGCGCTGGTCCGCGCGGATTACGACAACACGATCGAGTTCCGCGACTGCGACGCCGAGGACGGCCCGAACGCCGTCTGCTTCAAGGTGGCGTCGTCGTACGCCGAGGGCATCAAGAAGGCGGCGCTCGAGAACGCGGTCTCCACGATCCGCGAGCGCATCGATAACGGCGGTGTCGCCGAGCCGAGCGTCGTCCAGAAAGACGAGCAGATCATCGTCGAGCTGCCGGGCCTCGACAAGGACCAGACGCAGGCGACCCGCGATCTGATCGCACGCACCGCCAAGCTCGAGTTCAAGGTCGTCGACGACGGCTCGACGCCGGGCGTCGCGGGCCGCGGCTCGCAGTACATGGCGCAGCTCTACGTCCACGTCGGTGCGATGAGCACGGATGAAGCCACCGTCGCTCCGGCCATCAATGGTCGCGAAGCGAAGGAAGGCGACCCGACGGATCCGCTCGCGCAGCAGTACGGCATCTACGCGCTAACCGATTACTGGAAGATCGACGACGCGCCGGACCAGCCGCACTCCGACTACTTCCTCAAGGCCTACGACCAGCCGAACGTCCGGCTCCTCGCCACCGAGGCGGTCAAGCTCGGCTGCATCAAGAAGACCGACAAGGTCAGGCTCGCCGCCGCCGACAAGGATGGCTTCCTCACCTGCGACCTCAAGGGGTGGCAGGTGATCCAGCGGTACATCGACGCGACGGCTGCGAAGGACGCGAAGTTCAAGGTCTCCGACGATCACCAGATCGGCTTCGAGCTCGAGGAGCCCACCACGGGTGACGACCTCCGGCCGTTCTGGCGCTCGTACTACCTGTGGCGCGCCGTGCGCCTCACCGGTACCGCGATCACCAACGCGCAGGGCAGCTTCGAGCCCAACACGGGTCGCGCGGTCGTGCTCCTCGACTTCAACCGCAACGGCGGTCGCGTGTTCGGTGAAGTCACCGCCGAGATCGTGGGCCAGAAGCTCGCGACGATCCTCGACGACAAGGTCAAGAGTGCACCCACGATCAACGGCGCGATCCGTGGTGGTCGCGCGTCGATCACCATGGGTGGCGGCGATCCGAATCGTCAGCTCAGGGATCGTGATGATCTGGTCAACGTGCTCAAGACGGGCTCGCTGCCGGCACCGCTCCGCGAGGAGTCGTCGTCGGAGCTCGGCGCCACGCTCGGTCGCGACGCGATCGACAAGACCAAGCTCTCGTTCGGCATCGGCATCATCCTGGTCGTCCTGATCATGGTCGGCATCTACCGATGGTCGGGCTGGATCGCGGTGTTCGCCGTGGTGTTCTCGATCCTCGGCATGACTGCCGTGATGGCGGTGTTCGGCGCCACGCTGACACTGCCAGGCATCGCAGCGATCGTGTTGTCGGTCGGCATGACCGTCGACGGCAACATCTTGATCTACGAACGCATACGAGACGAGCTGCTTCTAGGTAAGTCCGTACGTGGTGCCGTCGACCTAGGGTTTTCGCGGGCGTTCTCCGCGATCCTCGACGGTCAGCTCACCACCGCCGCCGCTGGCTGGGTCCTCCTGCAGTATGGCTCCGGCCCCATCAAGGGCTTTGCCACGCTGCTCCTCGTCGGCGTGTTCACCACTGTCCTCACCAACATCTGGGTCACTCGGATTCTCTTCGACTGGTACATCTCCAGGAAGAAGGGCCAGTTGGCGACTATCTCGATCTAAGGCCAGCCATGTCCGAGCAACACAAGTTTCGCTACCTACTCCCGCCGGGAAACAACTTCCACTTCGTTTCGAAGTTCAAGGCGTGGCTCCTCATGTCGTTCGTGCTGATGGCGATTGCCATCGGTGCCTTGTTCGTCAACAAGGCCATGCGCGGCGACTACATGAACTGGACGATCGACTTCAAGGGCGGCACCGAGATGGTGTTCTCCTTCAAGGATCGAGCGACCGGTAACTTCACCAAGATCGACACGCACGACATCCGCGTCGCGCTCGAGAAGAGCGGCGAGGACGGCATCGACGTCTCCGAGATCGAATACGCCGACGACAAGGGCATCCCCGTCTCCGGTGTCTTCGTCAAGACGCCGCGCTACTCGGCCCTCACCGAGGAGGTGAAGGCGAAGGCACACAAGGGCCTCATCGAGAAGTTCAAGGATCGCAAGATCACGCGCGCCACCTGGTCGGGCGATCGTCTCAACGTCAAATCGGGCGAGCCGATCACCAACGAAGAAGCCGCCGAGTTCCTCTCCACCTACGAGGTCCTCTCGACCACCACGGGCGGCCAGAGCAAGAAGCTCGAGGTCAAGCCGTGGAGCGCCGAGGAACAGAGCCAGTACAACACGCGCGATGAAGGCACCCGCGAGCTCAACGCCTGGTACGGCATCTGGGGCATCGACCGCCAGTACCAGCAGATCTTCGAGGACAAGCTCGACAAGTCAAAGACCGAGGTCGTCGTCGTCCAGTCCTACGGTGTCGGTGCCAAGGCCGGCTCGAAGCTCCGCGATGACGCTGCCAAGGCGATCATCTTCGCGATCTTCCTGATCATGCTCTACCTCGCGTTCCGGTTCGACATCCGGTACGCGCCCGGCGCAGCCTTCGCCACGATCCACGATGCCGTCATGGTCATCGGTGTGTTCGCGGTCACCTGGACCGAAGTCTCGCTGACCTCGGTGGCGGGGCTGCTCACGGTCATGGGCTTCTCGGTCAACGACACGGTCATCGTGTTCGATCGGATCCGCGAGAACCACGCGAAGCTCAAGGACAAGTCGATCGAGCGCGTCATCGACATCTCGATCAACGAGATGCTGGTTCGCACGATCCTGACGTCGTCGACGGTGTTCGCGACCACGCTCATCATGAACATCTTCGGCACGGGGCTCGTGCAGAACTTCGCGTTCGCGATGAACGTCGGCGTGATCGTCGGGACGTACTCGTCGATCTTTCTGGCGACGCCGATCTTCATGTACATCTCGAAGAAGTGGTACTCGGGGCCGGCGCCGGCGAAGCGTCGTGGGATCGCGACGACGGATCCGGTGGTTGCGACGGCTCCTGCGAAGTCTGACGACGTCGAAGAAGAGTAGAGCGCGCTCGCTCGACGTTGCGAGTCGGGCCGTCGCTCGCGGCTGGCTCGCTCAAGTCGTGCCGCTCGCCTCGGACTAACGCGGGCGCGCCGCGGCTGGCTCGCTCCTAGGGGCTCGGGCTCGCGCCTGCCGAACAACGGTGGGCGCATGCGCGGGACCTTTACGGGTACGTGCCGTGGCACACCCGCCTCGATAGTCACAGTCGCTCGCCCGACCCCCCTAGTCGCGGCCACCGCCGCGGCGCGCACGCTCAAGTCGTGCGGTCGCTCGCCTCGGACTAACGCGAGCGCGCCGCTGGCTCGCTCCTAGCGCACGATCAAGTCGTGCCGTGCTGGCTGGACGTGGAGGCGATGCGCAACAGGTGATCGAGCGAACGTTGCTCGGAGACTCTGCGCTCTCGCGCATCGGGCACGCGGCGCGCGTGCCCGATGCGCGTTTGATCGGCCCGTCGAGACACTCGATCGAGGTCGGTCGGAGATTCTGCGTTGTTGCGCGTCGGCGTTCGCTCCGAGTGACCTCCTCGATCCGCGGCCAGCATCACGGCACCTACGCGCGGTAGTAGCCACGTTCGACGAAGCATCAGCGATGCACCGACGGAGGTGCCGATCGTCGATCGCGTACGATCCCCACATCACTGTCCGGCGAACCGGACAAAGACCCGTCAGATCCCCGGGGATCTCAAACGGTTGGATGTCAGAGGGGTTTCGTAGTGTGCGGGGGTGCAATTGCGCCTCCGACACGCCGAGGAACATCTGATCCGCCGGCTCGCTGAATCGCTCAGGGTACGGAGCGCGACGGCGCGGTGCCTGGTCGGGCGCGGCGTCACGGACCCGACGCAGGCACAAAACTTCATCGATCCACGGCTCGCAGCCCTCCGGCCGCCGGCCGGGCTCGCCGGGATGACGCGAGCGGTGAATCGGATCGCGGACGCGGTGGTGCGTGGCGAGCGGATCGGTGTATTCGGGGACTACGACGTCGATGGCGTGACCACGGCGGCCTTGCTGACCTCGTTCTTGCGCGCATCGGGCGCCACGGTCGAGTGTGCGGTGGCGCGGCGCGATGCCGGGTACGGGTTCACGCCCGCGGCGTCGGCGGATTTCGCGAAGCGTCAGTGCACGCTGGTGATCACCGGTGACTGCGGCACCAACGATCTGGATGCGATCAATGCGGGCGCGGCGCTCGGCATCGAGGTGATCATCGTCGACCACCACACGGTGCCGCCTGCGGACAAGCTCGAGGCTCATCCGGCGTATGCGCTGGTCAATCCGTTTCGATCGGACAGCACGTTCCCGTTTCGCGGCATGGCCTCGGTCGGGCTCGCCTTCTACGTCGCCGCCACGGTGCGCACCGAGCTCCGCGATCGCGGCTGGTATGGGCCGAGCACGGGCCGGCGCGAACCAGACGTGCGCGACCTGCTCGATCTCGTCGCACTCGGCACCATCGCGGATCTTGTTCCGCTGACGAGTGAGAACCGGATCCTGACCTCGCTCGGCTTGCGGCGGCTCGAGAGCCGTGCGCGTCCCGGCATCGCCGCGATGCTCGCGGCGTCCGGCAACGGCGACAAGGTCGTCGATGCCCACACGGTCGCGTGGAAGCTCGCGCCTCGGCTCAACGCCCCCGGCCGGCTCGGCGCCGCGGAGCCCTCACTGTCCCTGCTGCTCGCCGATGAAGACACCGCCCAGGAGCGCGCCGAGGTCCTCGAAGCGATGAACAAGGAGCGGCGCGCGATCCAGGAGCGCGTGGTCGAAGAAGCCCTCGTCACCATCGAAGCGCGGCTCGAGAGCACCGGCGGCCCCGGTCCAGCGATCGTGATCGCGGGCGAAGGCTGGCCCACTGGCATCGTCGGCCTCGTGGCGTCGAAGCTGGTCGACAAGTATCAGCGTCCAGCCTTCGTGGTCGGTGTCGATCCTGTCACCGGCCTCGGTCGTGGCTCGGCGCGAACGCCCGGCACGGTGAACCTCTACGACGCACTCAGCATGGCTGCGAAGTCGATGCCGGCGGGCACGCAGCTCGAGCGTTTCGGCGGTCACGCTGCCGCCGCTGGCTTCACCGTGATGCGCGCTTCGTTCGAGGCGCTGCAGGAGGCACTCGAAGCCTCGTGCGGCACGCTCGCCGCAGGCTCCGGCCCAGTCGAAACAGGCCGCCAGATCGATGCAGAGGTCCGGCTCGCCGAGGTCGACGAGCGGCTCGCCACCGAGCTCACCGGCCTCGGTCCCTTCGGCCAACACAACCCCGCGCCGATGCTGGTCACGCGCAACGCACGCGTCACCTCGGCTCGCCGCGTCGGCAACGACAAGCATCTCAAGCTCACGATCGAAGACTCGTCGGGGACCATCCGCAGTGCGATCGGATTCAACCTCGGAGATCGCCAGGTCGAGCCGGGCGCGCATCTCGATCTCGCGTTCGTGCCGAAGATCTCCACGTACCTCGGGCGGAGTAACGCAGAGCTAGAGGTGTCGGACCTCGAGATCGTGCAGGCAGCGGTTCAAGTGCAGCCGTCACTGTTGTCGTAGGGTGGCCTGCGTTCTCGCGCGGCAACGCGCATGCTGGGACGCGGGCGCGCCGCGGCTGGCTCGCTCCTAGGGGCTCGGGCTCGCGCCTGCCGAACAACGGTGGGCGCATGCGCGGGACATTTACGGTACGTGCCGTGGCACACCCGTCTCGATAGTCACAGTCGCTCGCCCGACCTAGTCGCGGCCTCCGCCGCGGCGCGCACGCTCAAGTCGTGCCGTGCCGGACGTGGAGGCGATGCGCATCAGGTGATCGAGCGAAAGTTGCTCGCCAGGTGATCGAGCCAAGCTGATCGGAGACTCTGCGCTCTCGCGCGAACGTGCTGATCGCAGGCGCGCAGCTCGACAACCGTCGCTATCTGCCACTCGAGGCGTCGACCGAGGTGCTCGCGGCGATCGAGCGGGCGCTGGGCAACGAGCCGGAGGCGATGACACGCGTGCTCGCGACGACGTCCTGCGACCTGCTGTTCCGGCGAGCCAGAGCGACGGCGCGAACCACATAGCAACCGCGGCGTCGGTGAGGTATCTCCCTGTCGTGGCCGACACCGAACAACCTGGCGCCGCCGGGACCGAGCAGGTCGCCGTGACGGGTGGTGAGGGTGGGGAGGTCGGGATCGCCGAGGATCGCGTCGCACGCGCGCGGAGTCGGCGGAGCAAGGCTGCCGACGAGGGCGATGTCGCTCCCAAGCTGCCGCGCGGCAGTGGCTTCAAGATCGGCAAAGGTCACCTGATCAAGATCGCGTTGACCGCCTCGCTGCTGGTCATGCTGATCGTGGTCCAGCGTCCGTGCGCCGACGCGGTGTCGGGCTTCGTCACCGGCTTCGACGGGCAGGGGAGCGACAAGGACAAGGCCAAGGCACTGATGCCGAAGCCGGGCAACGTCGATGGCTCCGGGGGCGCGCCACACTACGAGATGCTGAAGAGCACCCTGACCGAGGCCGAGTGGAAGGCGATGGTCGAGCGTCAGCGCGGCGGCTCCGGAGCGCAAGGATCCGCGCAGGACTCCTCCGGATCCGGGTCGGGCTCCGCACAGTAGCGTTCGCAACGGCAACGCTCGTACGCGCGAGTTAGGATGCGCGCATGCGATTGCGAATGGCTTGCGTGCCCGTCGTTGTCGTCGCTTGTGGCGGTGGCAAAGGTGGCGGAACCGGAGGCTCCGGTCGGTGACCTGACCAGCGCCGAGATCACCAGGATCTGCACGCACCTCGAGCCGCTCGCACCGGTACCGGGAACGATCACGTGCCCGACGGCAACCGCGAGATCGACCAGACCACCCTCGCCGAGTGCGAGGACGGCATCGCCGGCGAACCGGCCGGGTTGTCATCGTGCGGCATCACCGTGGGAGAGTACGAGAGCTGCGTCGAAGCGCTGTTCGACCGCAGCGATGCGGAGATCTGCGACGGCGTGCCGGAGCAGCCCACGAGCACAAACCAGAGGAGCGCTCTCAGCGCCACAGCACCGCGTGCGCGAGGCAGGGCATCTGCGTGCGCCGCCGCTCGACCACCGCGCCGTCGAGCGTTGCCATCACCACCCCATCGCCCTCGGCTTGCTCGCCGATCACCGTACCCCACGGATCGATCGCGAGCGTGTGGCCGTAGCTCTCGCGCTTCGCGTTGTGCTTGCCCCACTGCGCCGCCGCGATCACGTAGGCCTGATCCTCGACCGCACGCGCGCGCAGTAACAGGTGCCAGTGCGCGGCCCCGGTGTGCGCGGTGAACGCCGCCGGCACGAGCAGGATCTCGGCCCCGTCGGTCTTGACGAGCGCGCGATACAGCTCGGGGAAGCGAACGTCGTAGCAGATCGAGAGGCCGACCTTCGCGCCGTCGATGTCGACGGTGACGCGGCGGTCTCCGGCGCACGTCGCGGCAGACTCCTTGAGCACGGAGCCGGGGATGTCGATGTCGAATAAATGGATCTTGCGGTACCGGGCCGCGATCGCGCCCGCCGGATCGATGACGACCGCGGTGTTGTACGTGCGGTCTGGATCGCCGGGGACGACCTCGGGCATCCCCCCACCGATCATCCAGATGCCGCGCTTCGTGGAGAGCTCGCGCAACATGCCAACGATCGGGCCGCCTCGGTCGAGGTCCTCGGCGATCGCCAGCTTGTCGCGCTCGCCCTGACCGAGGAACGGAAAACATTCGGGGAGCACGACGACGCGTGCGCCTTCGGACGCGGCCCGCTCGGAAAGCGCTCGACATGTCGAGAGGTTGGCCGCGAGGTCAGCGGTCGAGCACAGCTGGATGGCGGCGATTCGCAGCTCCCAGGTCATACCAGCGTGCGTACCACGGGGATCCAACCCGCCGGAGCGTCACTAGAGGCTTGCCCCGTGAAAGTACCGGTGGTACCAACCGCGCAGCTTCAATCGCACTGCGGTGGGGTGGCCATTCGGCCACCTTTTTTTTCGCCTGTTTTCGACTCGATCGCCCTGATGTCCCGCAATCCTCAAACCCAGAAACTGATCTCCGTCGTCGAGCCTGTCTGCCAGGCCTCGGGATACGAGCTCGTGGATCTGAAGTTCCTGCTCGACCAGGGCGGCTGGGTACTGCGCGTCTGCATCGACCTCCCGCTCGCCGCGGATCGGGATCCCGGCGAGGTGCCGGAGGATCGGGTCGACCTGACCGATTGCGAGAACGTCTCGCGCGAGCTGTCTGCCGTGCTCGATGTCGAGGATCCGATCAAGCAGGTGTACAGCCTCGAGGTGTCATCGCCGGGCATCGATCGGCCGCTCCGCACGGCGAAGCACTTCGAGCACTTCGCGGGCAGCGACGCGAAGATCCAGCTCGACCGCGGCCTCCCGATTCCCAACGCCGCGGAGCGCAAGAACTTCCGAGGAATCCTCAGGGGCGTGGCGGGAGACAACGTGTTGATCGAGGTCGACGGCACGGTCTTCGAGTTGCCGATCGATGACGTCGAGTCCGCGAAGCTGGTCCCCGATTGGGACGCGGTGATGGCGGGTAAGAGCGGGGTGGGCAGGAAGCAGCCGAAGCCCATCAAGCCGGGTCATCGCCCCTCGAAGAAACCCAAAGATTCGAAAAGCCCTCACGGCTAGCGACTGAAAAACTTAAAAAGGAACACGGACTTCCCATGGAAGCAAAGCTAGACATGGTCCTGGAGCAAGTTGGCCGGGACAAGAACATCGACAAGACCGTTCTGATCGGCGCCCTCGAGCAGGCCATCCTGACCGCTGCCAAGCGGACCTTCGGAATGAACCGCGAGATGGAGGCGAAGTTCAACGCCGAGACCGGATCCGTCGATCTGTTCTTGATCGTGAACGTCGTCGAAGAGGACGACGCGATCGAGGGTCGCGAGATCACCGTCGAGCAGGCGCGTGTCGCCGGTCTCGAAGCGGAGCTCGGGGACGAGCTGCTGTTCCAGGTGTTCTACCGGTCGGAGGACGACGAGCGCGCTCGCGAGCAGGACGAGAAGTTTGGCTTGCTGATCGATCTCAAGAACGCGTCGAAGAAGTTCGGTCGCATCGCCGCGCAGACGGCGAAGCAGGTGATCTACCAGCGCGTTCGCGAGGCCGAGCGCGACAACGTGTTCAACGAGTTCAAGGATCGCAAGGGCGAGATCGTCAGCGGCATCGTGCGCCGCTTCGAGCGTGGTGCGCTGGTCGTCGATATCGGCAAGGCCGAGGCCGTGCTGCCGATGCGCGAGCAGGTGCCGCGCGAGAGCTACCGCGTGGGTGATTCGATCAAGGCGTACTGCCTCGACATCGATCGCAACGCGCGCGGCCCTCAGGTCATCCTGACCCGCACGCACAAGGGCCTGCTCGAGAAGCTGTTCGAGCAAGAGGTTCCGGAGATCTTCGAGAAGATCGTCCGCATCGAGTCGTCGGCGCGCGAGCCCGGCGCCCGCGCGAAGATCGCGGTGTCGTCGCGCGATCGCGATGTCGATCCGGTCGGCGCCTGCGTCGGCATGAAGGGCAGCCGCGTCCAGGCGGTCGTCCAGGAGCTCCGCGGCGAGAAGATCGATATCGTCCCGTACGACGACGATCCGGCCCGCTTCGTGTGCAACGCGATCGCACCCGCCGAGGTCAAGCGCGTGATCATCGACGCCGAAGGCCACCGCATGGAGCTGATCGTCCCCGACGACAAGCTCTCGCTCGCGATCGGCAAGAAGGGCCAGAACGTCCGGCTCGCGTCGCAGCTCACGGGCTGGCGCATCGACATCCACAGCGAATCGAAGATCTACGAGCTCGAGCGCCGCGCGAAGGAGCAGATCGCCGCCGCCATCGCAGGCGACTTCGACGGCAGCGTCGCGGAGAACCTGTTCAAGCTCGGCTGGCGGTCGGTCGGCGAGCTGTCGCGAGCCGCGGTCGAGGAGCTCACCGGGTTGCCCGGGATCCAGAACGTCGACAGCGCCCGCCGCGTGATCGAAGCCGCGCAGGCGTATATCGCCGGGGGCGGTCGCCGTCGCGATGCTGCGAACAAGGAAGCCGAGCGCCGCAAGGAGCTGTCCGGTGGCCAGCAGCTGATGGAGCTCGATGGCGTCGACGAGGACGTCCTCGTGGTGCTCGCGACCGCGAACATCCACTCGCCGGAGGATCTGATCCGCACCCCGATCGAGCATGTCGCCACGACGACGGGCATCGACATGGGTGATCTCGCACGGCTCCGGCAGCGCGCGATCAGCTGGCTCTCGGAGGTTTCCTCCTGAAACCGACGGTGACAAGACCGGTGCACACGCCGCACCGCACGTGCACGGGCTGCCGCAAGGTGGCCCCGCAGCGCGAGCTCGTGCGCGTGGCGTTCGATGGTCCTCGACTCAAGGTCGACCCCAAGCGACGCCTCGCCGGCCGTGGGGCATATGTCCACGCGGTCGCCGCGTGTGTTACTCCGGCGCTCGCTCGAAGTCTGCGTCGGTCAGTGACTCCCGACGATGTGAAACGGATCGTCTCCGAGTTGTCACGAGCTGGTGACAATTCCCAAGCGATCACCGGATCTGACAGGGATCCTGACGGAAACCCATCCGATCGTAACCCTGGCCTTGCCTCGACAAAGACTGTAGAAACTACCTCCTCGGATTACTAAGGGACGACAGAACACAGCATGCGCGTGTACGAGATTGCAAAAGAGGTCGGGATTCCAAATAAGGACCTGATCGCAAAGATCCGAGCACTCGGTCTCGAGGTGAACAATCACATGTCATCGCTCGATGCCGATGACGTCGCACGCATCAAGCGTTCGCTCGAGAAAGAGAAGTCATCCGTCACAGCCCCCGCGCAAACGCAGAAGCTGTCGTCCGGCACCGTGCTGCGCCGTCGCTCGAGCGGCGACAAGGCGGATGGTGATGTCGCTCCGGCACCGGGTGCCACCGGCGCACCTGCGCCTGTCATTCGTCGGCGCGTCGCCGATGGATCCGGTCCCGAGGCTGCGCCGATCGAGAGGATCGAGCGTCCAGCTTCGATGCCCACGCCGCCGCCGCTCGTGCGTCGTCCGCGCGAGTCCGTCAACGTAGCCGACGTGGTCGAGACCAGGCCCGAGCCACGGTCGATCCCGACCCCGCCGGTGCCCATGCACGTCGAACCGGTCGTCGCAAAGCCGGCCGTCGTGACCGAGCCGCCCGTGCGCGAAGCGCCGGTCGTTGCGAAGCCCGTCCAAGCGCAAGAGCCCGAACCGCCACCCGTGGTCGTCAAGCCCGAGCCGGTCCCGAGCCCCATCGAAGTCGTCGCGAAGCCCGTTGTTGTTGAAGAGCCGCGTCCTGTCCCTCCCAACCCGGAGCCAGCGCCAACTCCCGTGCAGCCTGCGTCTACCAACAATAGTGTCGAGTCTAGGCCCCCGGCGCCGGTCGCTGCGCAAGCTGCTCCGGTTCCTCCACCGGTTGCTGCCGAACCGGCGCGTCCCCGCGCGATCCTCAATGCACCTCAGGTGATGCGCCGCGAAGAGCCGCGCCCCGCCGCGGTTGCATCGCGGAATTCGTCGGCGGCGATGCACGAGCCTCCGGCGTCCACGCCGTTGCCGCCGCGCAATCGTCACTCGCAGCCGTCGTCGAACGGTCCCGAGGTGACGTACACACGCCCCGGTCCGCGGACCGTCGAAGAGGTCGCCGGTGGCGCTCGCAGTCGGTTCGAGATGGAGCTCGAGCGAGCGCGTGCTCGCACGGCTGATCGCCCGGTGACGGAAGCTCCGCCGATCGCCGAAGCGCAGCAGCAGCCCGTAGAGGTGGCAGTCGCTCCTCTGCGCGATCCGTTGCGCCCGGCCGTCGGTAGCGTGATCTCGCTGCCGCCGCGCATCAAGATCACCGAGCGCACCCCGATGAGTGGTCGTCCGTCGGTGAATCCGTCGGCGCCACAGCCCGCCAATGCGATCCGTGGTCGCTTCGCGCAGCAACAGCAGCGCGGCGGTCGTCCGGGTGGTCCTGGTGGACGCCCCGGTCAGAACGACTTCGGTCGCAAGAAGCTCCCCCTCGGTAAGAAGGGCAAGAGCACCACGCTCACCACGCCTGCCGAGCACAAGCGCGTCATCCGGATCGAGGACACGATCACGGTCGCCGACCTCGCGAAGGGCATGGGCGTCAAGGCTCCCGAAGTGCTGAAGAAGCTCTGGGGCATGGGCATGACGGGCGTCAACATCAACGCCTCGATCGATCTCGACACCGCCCAGATCCTCGCCGGCGAGTTCGCCTACGAGGTGCAGAACGTCGCCTTCAAGGAAGACGACATCTTCGTCCAGAAGGTCGACGACGCCGACAAGCTCCACGTCCGGGCACCGGTCGTCACCGTCATGGGTCACGTCGACCACGGCAAGACCTCGCTGCTCGATGCGATCCGCAAGGCTCGCGTTGCCGCCGGTGAAGCCGGTGGCATCACCCAGCACGTCGCCGCCTACAAGGTGCGGGCGAAGGTGGGCGAGGATATGCGCGAGATCGTGTTCCTCGATACGCCGGGCCACGAGGCGTTCACCGAGATGCGTGCTCGCGGTGCGCAAGCGACGGATATCGTCGTGCTCGTCGTCGCCGCGAACGATGGCGTGATGCCGCAGACGCTTGAAGCGCTGGCGCACGCCAAGGACGCGAAGGTGACGATCATCGTCGCCGTCAACAAGTGTGACTTGCCCGATGCGCAGCCCGATCGCGTCCGTCAGCAGCTCGCTGATCACGGTCTGATCCCCGAAGAGTGGGGTGGTGAGACCATCTACGTGAACGTCTCGGCGCTCAAGAACCAGAACATCGACGGCCTGCTCGAGCAGATCGCGGTGTCCGGTGACGTGCTCGAGCTCCGTGCGAACCCCGACAAGCCGGCGATCGGTGTCGTGATCGAGGCTCGCCTCGATCGCAACCGCGGTCCGATGGCGACCATCCTGATCCAGGAAGGCACGCTGCGCCCCGGGGATATCCTGATCGCGGGTCGCACGTTCGGTAAGGTCCGCGCGATGCTCGACGATCTGGGGAACGTCCTCGAAGAGGCCGGCCCGTCGACGCCGATCGAAGTGCTCGGTCTCGACGGCGTCCCCGACGCTGGCGATCAAGCGAATGCTGCCGAGGACGACAAGGTCGCGAAGACGGTCGTCGAGTACCGCCGTCAGGCAGAGCGCAAGCGCGATCTCGGTTCCAAGACCCGCATCTCGCTCGAAGGCATGATGGAGCGCAACTCCGAGCACGCCGTCAAGGAGCTCAAGATCGTCCTCAAGGCGGACGTTCAGGGCTCTGCCGAGGCGCTCAAGACCGCGCTGATCAAGCAGTCGACCGAGAAGGTCCGCGTCAACGTCATCGCCGCTGGTGTTGGTGGCATCACCGAGAGCGACGTCAACCTGGCCAAGGCGGGTGGGGCGATCGTCCTCGGCTTCCACGTCCGTCCCGCCGGTAAGAGCAGCAAGCTCGCCGAGCAGGAAGAGGTCGAGATCCGGCTCTACGACATCATCTACGACGCCCTCGACGAGGTGCGTTCTGCGATGGCCGGGTTGCTCGCGCCGATCAAGCGCGAGATCGCGATGGGTCAGCTGCAGGTCCGCGAGACCTACTCGATCCCCAAGGTCGGAATGATCGCGGGCTGCATGGTGCTGACCGGCAAGGTCACCCGGAAGGCCTACCTCCGCATCGTTCGCGACGCGGTTCAGATCTACGAGGGCAAGATCGGCTCGCTGCGTCGCTTCAAGGACGACGTCTCCGAGGTCCAGCACGGCTTCGAATGCGGCGTGATGGTCGCGAACTACAACGACCTGAAGAACGGCGACATCATCGAGGCCTACGAGGTCATCGAAGAGGCCGCGCAGCTGTAGTGGCTGCGGCGCCACGAGACCACCTCGTGGCTGTGAGTTTGACGTGAGCTGACAGAAGTCGCCGCGTTCGTCGTCGATCCTGGTGAAGGCTCGACGGCGAGCACCGACCCGGCGATCACAGGCCCGAGATCGAGTCCCGACGGCTGTTCCGCCGGCTCGCCCGCACTGGTCCTCTCCCGTGGCGCCGTCACCGTCGATCCCATACGGTGGCGGCATGTACGTCGGGGTTGCGAAGCTGACGCTGGTCGTCGCGCACAGCACGTCGCTGAAGGAGAAGCGGATGGTGGTCCGGCGGGTCAAGGACCGGGTCCGCGAGACCGTCGGCGTCGCGATCAACGAGACCGGCGCGCTCGACGATCGCCAGCGGGCCGAGCTCGGGGTCGCCGCCACCAGCAACGACCGCGCGAAGGTGTTCGACATCCTCGACCAGGTGCTCCGGGTCGCCCAGACCGCCTCGGATGGTCAGGTCGTCGCGATCGCCAAGGATGCGTGGACGTTCGACGTCGCCGACGTCCCGGTCGTCGTCGATCGCGAGCGCGCTGGGACTGGGGACAAGACCGCGGGAATGGACGATTTCATCCCCGACGCGTGGAAGGGCGAGGACTAGCGACTCACCACGGGAGACTTGTCGGTTCGGGAGTGCCCGGGGTAGGGTGAGCCCGTGAGTCAACGGAAAGCCCGCGTCGAGCACGCCCTACGCGATGTGCTGACCGAGCTCATCTCGAGTGAAGTGCGAGATCCCCGCGTCAAAGCCGCCACGCTGGTCACGGTCACCAAGGTCGAGCTCAACGTCGATCTCGCGGTCGCCAACGTCTACATCTCGGTGATCGGCGACGACCACACCGTCGACGGTGTGATGGCCGGGCTGTCCAAGGCCGCCGGGTTCCTGCGCGGTCCCGTCGGCCGCACGCTGTCGCTCCAGCACGCGCCCGAGCTGCGGTTCCATCACGATGTCTCGGTCGACATCGGCGCGAAGCTCACCGCGATCGTCCGCGAGGACGAAGCCAGGGCGCGCGCGGCGGGCCGCTTGGACGACCAGCCGGCAAAGCCCGAGGTCGCCCCGGTCGATCCGGAGAAGCCGTGAACGAGGAACCACGGATCACTCAGCCCATGAAGTTGCATGACCTCGCCGAAGCGTTCGGCCAGGCATGTGATCGGCTGCGCGACGCCCAGCGGATCCTGCTGACCACCCACCGCCGCCCCGACGGGGATGGCACCGGTTCGATGTGTGGCCTCGCGTCGATGTTGCGCGCGATCGGCAAGACCGCCGTGATCTACTCGGTCGATCCGATCGCGCGGCGCTACAAGTGGATGCCGCTCGCGAACACGGTCGTCCACACGATCCCGTTCGACGAGCGCTTCGATTGCACGATCGTCGTCGATTGCGCGGACATCTCGCTGCTCGGCGACACGCTGCCCCCACCCGAGGTCTGCGGCGCGTTGATCACGCTCGATCACCACGCGAGCGGTCGCCCGTTCGGTGACATCGCCGTGTGGGATCCCGCCGCGTCTGCCGTCGGCGTGCTGGTCCATCGGATCGCGGAGCGGCTCGGCTGGAAGCTCACCACCGAGGCGGCGGTGCCGCTCTACGTCTCGGTGATCAGTGACACGGGCGGGTTTCGCCACGCGAACACCAACGCCGAAGCGCTGCATGTCGGATCGAGCCTGGTCGCGGCAGGCGTCGTACCGTCGGCGGTCGCTGCGTCGCTCGACGAGCGGCCGAGCCCCGGCAAGCTGCGCCTCCTCGGTGCGGTGCTGTCGACGCTCGAGCTCCACTGCGCGGGTCGCGTCGGTGTGCTCACGGTGACCACCGAGATGGTCGAGGGTGCGCGCGCATCGTGGGAAGACATCGAGGGCATGGTGAACTGGGGCCGCAACGCGGAAGGCGCGCAGGTCGGAGTGCTGCTGACCACCGCGAAGGGCGGCGGCGTGCGCGTGTCGATGCGATCGCGCAGTGACCGCGTCGATGTCGGCAAGGTCTGCATGACGCTTGGCGGTGGCGGGCATCCCGGCGCGGGCGGCTGTCATATCAATTCGGATGTCGTCGTGGTCAAGGACCGGGTGGTGCGTGCGCTCGACGCTGCGTTCAATCGCTCGCGCCCGGTCGGTCGCTCCCCGACACAGGACGAGCGGGCATCGCGCCCGGCGACGCAGGACGAGCGCACCGGCGATCGTCCGGTGGTGACGCCGCCCGAGCGCGATCCGTCACAGGAGTGATCCGCGGCGCGGCCATCTCGGCGAGGTCGGGGTACCATCATCTCCGATGATTCGACGGTGGCCAGTTGTATTCTTGCTCGTCGCCTGCGGTGACAACAGCTCCGTCACGAGGCCCGATAGCGCGCCACCCGTCGACACCATCGATCCGGACGGCCCGGGCCCCGACGCGAATCCGCTCGCGGAGGTCCAAGGCACGGGACTGTGCGACGACCCGGGCTGCCAGACGATCAACCCCGACATCCTCGAGTACACGCCCCGCTTCCCGCTCTACGCCGATGGCTCGTCGAAGCGGCGGTGGATGCAGTTGCCGGCCGGCACGCAGATCGACACCTCGAACATGGACTCGTGGAAGTTTCCGGTCGGCACCAAGTTCTGGAAAGAGTTCGCCGTCGGGCCGACGCGCGTCGAGACCCGGTTCATCACCAAGGTGCTCGAGGACGACGCCGCCGCGAACTCGTGGCAGTTCATCGCGTACATCTGGAACGCGACCCAGGACGCGACGATGGTCGTCAACGCGGGCCAGCTGGACGCCAACGGCACCACCCACGACGTGCCCTCGAAGGCCAACTGCAAGGATTGTCACGAGAGCCAACCGGGTCGCGTGCTCGGCTTCCAGGCGATCCAGCTCGACGCCGATCTGCCCGTCGATCTCGAGGATCTGATCACCGACAGCACGCTCACCAACCCGCCGACCACCGGGACCGCGGGGGCGCGCTTCCCGTTGCCAGGCCTCGCGGTCGACCAGACCGCGCTCGGCTATCTCCACGCCAACTGCGGCACCTGCCACAACCCGGCGTCGTCGACCCACGACACCGTCAGCGTCGAGCTTCGCCTCGAGGTCGGCAAGCTCGCGACGGTGCAGGCCACCCCGGCGTTCAAGACGGCCGTGAAGACCAACGCCGATGACTGCGACGGCACCGACGACGATGGCGATGGCATCGTCGACAACGGCTGCCCCGACCAGACGCTGATCATCGACGGCACCCAGTACCCGTTCATCATCGTCGCCAACGATCCGACGAACTCCGGCCTGCTGCAGCGGATGATCACGACGGGGATCCGCCGGATGCCGAAGATCGCGGTCGAGACTCCCGATCAAGACGGCATCACCGCGGTCACGGCCTGGATCAACTCGTTGTAGAACCGTCGCGTGCATGGCGTGCTCGTGATCGACAAGCCGGCGGGACGCTCGTCGGCGAGCACCGTCGACAAGGTCAAGAAGGCGCTCCAGCTCGATCGCGCGGGTCACGGCGGCACGCTCGATCCGCTCGCCACCGGCGTGCTCGCGGTGTGCGTCAACGCTGGCACCAAGGTCGCGCAGTACCTCCTCGCGGATGACAAGGCCTACGAAGCAACCTGCGTGCTCGGCGTCGAGACCGACACGCTCGATCGCACCGGCAAGGTGATCGCCGAACGCGCGGTCGAGGTCGACGAAGCGCGCCTGCGTGCGGCGCTCGCAGGCCGGCTCGGCGAGCACGACCAAGTCCCGCCGATGTACTCGGCGATCAAGCAGGACGGCGTCCGGATGTACCGCCGCGCACGTGCCGGTGAACAGATCGAGCGCGCGGCTCGGCGGGTCCGGATCGATCGACTCGAGCTGCTGTCCTTCGAAGGCACGACGTTCCGGATCGCGGTCGCCTGCAGCAAGGGCACGTACATCCGCAGCCTCGTCGCTGATCTGGGCAACGATCTCGGCTGTGGCGCGCACCTCGGCGAGCTCCGCCGCACGCGCAGCGGCACGTTCACGATCGAGCAGGCGATCACGCTCGAACAGGTCACTTCAGTCGATCTGGCTGCCCACTTGATCACGCTCGGGCGCGTCCTCGACCTGCCGCGGGTGGTCGCGAAGGTGTTTCAGCTGCAAACTATCCGGGATGGACTCCAGCTCCCGATTGAAGAGCTCGGTGGGAATTCCGAACCATTCCAGATCCTTGACGAGGCAGGGCAGCTCGTCGCGATCGCCCACGGCAACGGCAAGCGAGCCGTCTACGATCGTGTGTTTCCCGCCGACGCCACGTCTTGACGCTGTCGCGCGGTTGCTCCAATCTCCGCGTGACCACGGCGCCTGGTGGAAGATTCTCGCTGGGCCGTTGGCGACTGGAGTAACTGATGACTGCCTCGATTTCCCCGATTCGCAAAGCAGAGACGATCAAGAAGTTCGCGCAGCACGAAGGCGACACCGGTTCGCCCGAAGTGCAGGTGGCTCTCCTCTCGGAGCGCGTCACCCACCTCACCGAGCACCTCAAGAACAACCCGAAGGATCACCACAGCCGTCGTGGTCTGCTCCTCATGGTCGGTCAGCGCCGCGCGCTCCTCGACTACCTGAAGCGCGTCGGACTCGATCGGTACAAGAAGTTGATCGAGACGCTCGGCCTGCGCCGCTAGTGCGCGCGCTGCTGCTCGCACTCCTGTGTGCCTGCGGCAAACCCGACGACCAAGTCGTCGAGGTCCTCGGTTCGTCCTCGGCGACAGACGTCGTCAAGGGTTCGCTGACCGTCGACGGCAAGGCCGTCATGCTCGGCGCGTGCAAGCCCGGTCATTCGGTGCACCCGCTCGTCGAGCTGATCACATCGGCCGGCAAGCTGCGCTTCGAAGACCAACAGCTGTACTGGAACGCGATCGCCGATGCGCCGACGCGCGGCGACAAGCTAACCTGCAAGAAGCTCGACCGGAGCTGGGGTGGGGGCGTCCGGTTACCCGGCGACGGCACGTCGTACTGGCGCGGCACGTTGTGGTTCCGCTGCAGAGCCGAGGGGACCGGCGATCTCGTCGGCGAGCTCGAGCTCGATTGCGGAAACATCACGCCGACCGAGCGCGCTCAGCTCGACGGCAAGCGCCAGGATTTGCTCGACAAACAACACGGGAGTCCCACCCCGTAGGTGTTGGCAATCGAAGGCGGCTGTGCCATAACCGCGCCGCTAGTAACACCAACGTAGCGTCGTCGATCACGAAGAGATTCGAGGTTTGATCGTTCTGTCGAGCCACTGACCATCGTCGGTGGTTGGACTGAGGGTTCAGCCTGAGTTTCCCGGAGCGGCGGCGTGACTCTAGAGAGAGAGACACGAATGCCGTACGTGAAAGAGACCGCCATCGTTGGCGGCAAAGAGATCAGCATCGAAACGGGCAAGTGGGCCAAGCAGGCCGGCGGCTCGGTGGTCATCCGTTGCGGGGACTCGATGGTCCTCGTCACCGCCACTGGCTCGCAGCTGCCGCGCGACATCGACTTCATGCCGCTGACCTGCGAGTACCGCGAGAACTTCTACTCGTCGGGCAAGATCCCCGGCAGCTTCTTCCGCCGCGAAGGTCGGACGACCAACGAGGAGATCCTGATCTGTCGCCTGATGGATCGCCCGGTTCGTCCGTTGTTCCCGAAGGGCTGGTTCATCGATACGCAGATCATCGCGTCGGTGATCTCCTTCGATCGGGAGAACCCGACCGACGTCCTCGCGATGACCGGCGCCTCCGCCGCGCTGCACATCTCCGATCTGCAGTTCAACGGTCCGATCGCCGGCGTTCGCGTCGGTCGTATCGACGGCGAGTTCGTCGCCAACCCGACGTTCGCCGAGCGCGAGAAGTCGGACATGGACATCATCGTCGCCGCCTCGAAGGAAGCGATCATGATGGTCGAGGGCGAGATGAGCGAGCTGCAGGAGAACGTCGTGATCGACGCGCTGCTGTTCGGCCACGCCGCCGTCCAGCCGCTGATCGAGCTGCAGGAGCGCCTGCGCGGTGGCAACGGCAAGGAGAAGCGCCCGTTCACCGCCCCGGTGATCGACGACGCGCTGATCGCGCGCGTCAAGGAGATGGCGTCGGATCGCCTGTCGACCGCGTACCAGACCAAGGACAAGAAGGCCCGCCGCGAAGCCCTCGGCGCGGTCCACCTCGACACCCGCAACGCGCTGACCGCCGAAGGTCAGCCGTGGGCCGGCAAGAACAAGGACGTCGATGCGGCGTTCGGCAAGGTCCAGAAGAAGGTCGCGCGTGGCACCACGCTGTCGACCAAGAAGCGGATCGACGGCCGCGCGGGCGACGACATCCGCGCGATCGTGATCGAGACCGGCGTGCTGCCTCGCGCACACGGCTCGGCGATGTTCCAGCGCGGCGAGACCCAGGCCCTCGCCTCGGTCACGCTCGGCACCAAGTACGACGAGAAGAAGCTCGACACGTTGCTCGGTGATCGCAAGAAGACGTTCTACATGGACTACAACTTCCCGCCGTTCTCGACGGGTGAGACCAAGCCGCTGCGCGGTCAGTCGCGCCGCGAGGTCGGTCACGGCTTCCTCGCCGAGCGCTCGGTCGAGTCGATCGTCCCGATCTATGAAGACTTCCCGTACACGATTCGCGTCGTGTCGGACATCCTCGAGTCGAACGGCTCGTCGTCGATGGCCTCGGTGTGCGGCGGTTCGCTCGCCCTCATGGACGCCGGTGTTCCCACCAAGGCGCCGGTCGCCGGCATCGCGATGGGGCTGATGAAGGAGGGGGATGACTACATGATCCTCTCCGACATCCTCGGCGACGAAGATCACCTCGGCGACATGGACTTCAAGGTCACCGGCACCCGCCGTGGCATCTGCGCGTTGCAGATGGACATCAAGGTCGACGGCCTGACCCGCAAGATCCTCGAGGAAGCGCTCGAGCAGGCGAAGCGCGGCCGCTATCACATCCTCGACAAGATGGACGCCGCGATCTCCGGACCGCGCGACGAAGTCTCGATGTACGCACCGCGCATCGTCACGATGATGGTCAAGCCGGACAAGGTCCGCGACATCATCGGACCCGGTGGCAAGACGATCCGCGCGATCCAGGAGCAGACCGGCGCGCAGATCGACATCAACGACACCGGCACCGTCTCGATCGCATCGGCGAGCTCCAAGGCGATCGAGCAGGCGCAGGCGTTGATCTCGGGTCTCACGATGGAGCCCGAGGTCGGCCAGTTCTATAGCGGCGTCGTCAAGAAGATCGTCGAGATCGGTGCGTTCGTGGAGATCATCCCGGGCACCGACGGCTTGCTGCACATCTCGGAAGTCTCGAAGGAGCGCATCCGCTCCGTCGAGGATGTCCTCAAGGAGGGCGACGAGGTGATCGTGAAGTGCATCAAGGTCGATCGCGACGGCAAGATCCGCCTGTCGCGTCGCGAGGCGCTGGATGCGAATCCCGGCCCCGAAGACGTGCACAACTACATCATCTAATCCCAGAGTTCGCCTTCGACCAGGCGAATGATGGGGAACGGGGTGGCTCGTCCTCGAGCCGGGGACCCGAAGACCATCGACCGGGTGAGCGCGATCGCGCGAACTCCTACTTCCAGAGCTCAGCCTGGAGAGTCTTCCGGCGAAGTCGGAAGATCGAGGTCAGAGGTGGGTTAGGGCCTGTCCCTGATTGTCGTGACCGTGATCGTGGCCGTGATCGGTCCCGTGATCGTGGCCGTGCACGTGAACGGGAACGCCACCGTGATCGTGATCGCCTCCCGTTGACGATCAGGGGTCGATCATCTTGGTCAGCATGG
>JBBQJJ010000024.1:0-37813 GCA_038325805.1 Haliangiales bacterium | reverse complement strand
GCTTCGACCGCGATCTCGAGCTTCTCCGGTGCGCGCACCACATCGGCGACGACGCCGCGGACCGACGTCCGCTCGGTGAACGTGCCCTGCATGACGGCGCGTGTGCCGCGCGCGAAGCCCTCGTACCGCGCCTGGATCTCCTCGAGCGCCTTGAGGCGCGAGCGCCGGCGGTTGAGATCGCTGCGTAGCGTCTCGACCTCGGACTCGCCCTTCGACACCTCGAAAGACAACAGGTCTTTGCGCGCGCCGAAATGATCGTTCTGGGTGCCGAGATCGAGCCGCGTCTGCCGCAACTCGGCGAGTACGCCGTCGACCCGGCGCAGATCGCGCTCGAGCTCCTTGGCGTTCTTGGACATCCCCTCGACTTCGCCGCTGACGCGTTCGAAGCGACCCGTGGTCTCTCCGCGGCGCTGCGCGAGCGCCTCGAGCTGCGCCTGCGACGTGGCCGATCGAGTCTTGCAATCGGCGATCGTGCGCCGCGCTTCCTCGAGCCTGCCCTCGGCGTTGACGAGCATCTGGCGGGCTTCGCTGGCCGCGGCTTCGCGCTCGCGAACCTCGCCCTGTTCCCGGCTGACGTCCGACTCCAGGGCCTCGAGCTCGGAGCGGCGCTCGTCGAGCTCGAGCTGGCCGCGCTCGCGGCGCTCGACCACTTCGTCGATCTCGCTGCGCGCACCGGCGATCCGGTGATCGAGCTCGTCTGCCTCCCGCAGCTCGAACCCGATCTTGCTGTCCCCGAGCCGGATCTTGTTGTCCAGCTCGTAGACCTTCTCCTGCACACCGACCAACCGACGCTCCTCGAGCGCGAGCTCGGCGCGCTCGGTCACCACGGTGGCGTCTTTGACTGCGAACTCGGTGCGAACAAGCTCGAGCTCGCCCCTCACCTCGCCGAGCCGCCCACTCACCAGCGAGTGCTCGCCGGCAAGCTCGAGCCAGCGGTGGGACGCTTTCCACAGCTCGATGTCCTTCATCTCGGTCTTGTATTTGCGGTAGCGCTCCGCCTTCTGCGCCTGCCGCCGCAGCGTGCCCATGCGCTTATCGAGCTCGCTGACGATGTCCGAGACACGCATCAAGTTCTGGCGCGTCTGGTCGAGCTTGCGCTCGGCCGCCTTCTTCTTCGACTTGAACTTCGTGATGCCAGCGGCCTCCTCGATGATCGCCCGGCGATCCATCGGGCGCGCGCTGACGATCTGGCCGATCCGGCCCTGCTCGATGATCGCGTATGCCTTGGTGCCGACGCCGGTCCCGAGGAAGAAGTCCGTGATGTCGCGCAGCCGGCACGGCGACTTGTTGATGAAGTACTGGCTGATCCCGTCCCGGTACAGCCGGCGCGTGATCGTGACCTCGGTGTACTGCGCGAACTCGAACGCGGGCGGCTTGTCCTCGAGCAGCTCGGCGACCTCCTCGGTGGGCGAGGCGATCGGGTTGCCGTCCTTGTCGAGCCAGGTGCCGATCGCCTGCGTCTGCGGCACCGGTGCCTGGATCTGAGGCACCTCCTCTTCCCCCGCCTCACCCGTCAGGACCGCGAGCTCTTGCTCGTCCTGCAGCGTCTGGCGGCCGAGCTCGAGGGTCTCGTGGCTGAACCCGACGTCGTCGAAGGTAAGCGACACCTCGGCCATCGGCGCGGGGCCGCGGGACTCGGAGCCGGCGAAGATGACGTCTTCCATCGCCTTGCCGCGCAAGTGCTTGGCGCTTTGCTCGCCCATGCACCAGCGGATGGCATCCACGATGTTCGACTTCCCACACCCATTGGGCCCGACGACGCCGGTGATCTGCTGGCCGATCTGGACGACCGCCCGGTCGCAGAACGACTTGAAGCCGATGATCTCGACTCGCTTGATTCGCATGACAGGTGGCCGACACTGCACCAACCCCCTGACATTCAGAGGGACGGTATTGATCCGAGGGACGTGCTATCACCACTTGCGTGCGCTGGGTCGTGCTTCTTTTGGCCTTTCCGGTGGCTCTGGCCAGCGCCGCGCCCCAGGTCGAGATCAAGGCGCAGACCCGGGTCAACCTCGACAAGGTCAAGACCCGCGCCGATGGCAGTGTCGAGGTGGTCGGCCAGCTGGTCGACAAGCTGACGAGCGATGGCATCGGCGGCCAGAACGTCACGATCCAGGTCGGCGCCGACTCGCAGGTCACCCATACCGAGCCCGACGGCCACTTCCGCAGCGTGTTCACCGTGGTCCCAGGCCCGCTGCCGATCGAGCTGCGCTTCAACGGCGCCTACCTGCTCGAAAAGGCCGAGCCGTTGACGATCGTCACCGATCCATCGCGCGCGCAGGTCCAGCTCACCCTGACGGCCTCCGAGTCCCCGCAAGGCGTCAAGCTGGAGATCCGGACGATCGTCGAGGACACCGCGACCTCGTTACCCGTCCAGATCGCCTATGGCGTGGCCGTCGACGACGCCGAGCTCAAGCCCGGTCAGACCGTCGATTCGAACCAGCCGGTCACCCTCGATCGCAAGACCCTCGGCGGCGCCGGTCCCAAGCGCGTTCGCGCCACGTTTCCCGGCGACGATCGCCGGCAACAAGCCAGCGCCGAGACCACGTTCGAGCTGACGTCGACCACGGTCACCAGTGCCGTGATCGCCAACGCTTCGCTCGCCTTCGAGGACGACCTCGAGGTCACCGGCAAGGTCGTCGATCAGGATGACAAGCCCGTCGCTCGGGCCGCGGTCGCACTGTTGTCCGGAGATCGCCGCCTCGCGCAGGGCGCCACCGATGAGAGCGGCGCATACAGCTTCAAGGTCGAAGCCGAGGTGCTCGCCGCCGGCGTCACTCCCCTTCCGCACGATTTCGGCATCCAGGTCCAGGCTGACCCGCCCTCCTCTTATATCCGTGCGTCGCGCAGTAACCCGACCATCGTCAAGGTGCTGGCTCCCCAACCCGTGCCGGTCTCGTACACGATCGCCGCGTTCATCGCGACCGCCCTCGCTGCCGCCGGGTTCTTCATCGCCCGCGCGAAGCCGTGGAAGCGGTTCCGGCGCGCCCCCAACACCGCCGCCGAACAACCCAACGTCGAGCTCGGTGACGACAGCCCGCTCACCGGCGGCCTGGTGGCCAACAAGCCCGGCTTGGTCTCCACGCTGCGCCGCCCCAATGACGACAGCTTCTCGGGCGCCGTGCGCGACACCGTTCGCGGTCGTCCCGTCGAGGATGCGGTGGTCCGCCTGCTTCTTGGCGATCAAGAGCGCGAGGTCCGCACCGCGGCGGACGGCACGTTCTCCGTCGACAAGCTCGCGATCGGCGATTGGAGGGCCGAGGTCGCCGCGCCGGGCCACGTCACCGAGAAGTTCAGTGTCTCGATCCCTCACCGTGGCGAGCTCCGCAACGTCCGCATCGATCTCGTGCCGGTCCGCGAGCGCGTGTTTCAGCTCTACCGCCGCGCGGCCGAGCCCTCGCTGCCCGAAGCCCGCTTGTGGGGGATCTGGTCGCCCCGCCAGATCGTCGATCACGTGCGCGCCAAGCGCCCGAGCCCGGAGATGACCGAGCTGACCGACTTCGTCGAAGAGGTCTACTTCTCCCCTCGCCTCGCTCCCGAGACCGTGTTGCCCCAAGCGTCAGAGCGCGTCGACCGCGCCATCCGCGAGCGCGCCAGGGTATAAGCATCGTCTCCTTGAGGATGGTTACCGAGTAGTGCAGCCCACCGAGCTTCTGCAGTTAGGGATCGCGCTCGTCGTGATCGTGTTGATCCTGGTCTTGCTTCGTCGCGCCGCCGCGCGGAGCAAGGCCAAGGGTGCGACGAGTGCACGCGAACGACTGGGTGTCGAGGTCGAGGTCAAACCCGAGCGGATCCGCAGACGTCCGCGCAAACACTACGGACCCGGCGAGCCTCAAAAGGACGAGCCGGAGGACGAGGAGGAGGAGGAAGTCCCCGATCGTCCCGACGAGCCCGAGCCGGTCGTCACCGTCGACGAGGACACGCGCGATGCGTTCAAGAGCGGCCTCGCGAAGACACGCGGCGGCTTCGTCGCGAAGCTCGGTAAGCTGTTCGGGAAGAAGAAGATCGACGCCGCGACCGTCGACGAGCTCGAGGAGGTGCTGTTCACCGCCGACATCGGGCCGCGCGCTGCCGACCGGATCTTTCAGTCCGTCAAGAAGGGCTTATCGAAGTCCGACCTCGAGGACGCTGACAAGATCTGGAAGCAGATCCGCCGCACCTCCCGCGAGATCCTCGCCATCGATGCCCCGCCCCTCGATCTCACCAAGCACAAGCCCTTCGTGCTCCTGGTGCTCGGCGTCAACGGCGTCGGCAAGACCACCACGATCGGCAAGCTCGCCGATAAATGGTCCAAGGACGGCAAGAAGGTCATCCTCGCCGCCGGCGACACGTTCCGCGCGGCAGCCACCGAGCAGCTCGAGGAATGGGGAAAGCGCGCCAATGTCCCGGTCGTCAAGGGCAAGCAAAACGGCGATCCGTCGTCGGTGATCTTCGACGCGGTGAAGCGCGGCGTCGACGAGAAGTTCGATATCGTGATCTGCGATACCGCGGGCCGGCTGCACTCGAACGCCGGCCTGATGGACGAGCTCAAGAAGGTGCGCCGCGTGATGGAGAAGGCGATGCCGGGCTGTCCGCACGAGGTCTGGATGGTCCTCGACGCCACCACGGGTCAGAACGCGATCTCGCAGGCCAAGACCTTCAAGTCCGACATGGAGATCACGGGTATCGTCCTCACGAAGCTCGACGGATCGGCCAAAGGCGGCGTGGTCCTCGGTATCGCCGACGAGCTCAAGGTCCCGGTCCGCTTCGTCGGTGTGGGCGAGAAGGCCGGTGATCTAAGGCCGTTCGATGCACACGCCTTCGTCGAGGCGCTGTACGAAGGCGCGACGGATTCGGCCATCTGACGACACTGATAGCTGTCCAAACGCAACCCCGGCCGGATCGCCCGTGTCGCTGTTCGTCAGCAACTCCCTCGCCCATTTGCTTGAGTGGGAAAAAAGGCGCGTGTTATGAACCTCCTACGAATGCGGGGACCAGAATCCGTCCGTCGAAGCGTCTGGGTGGCCATCGTGTGTGCCGTGTGTTTCACGGCAGGCACTGCGGTCGCTCAACCTAAAAAACCTGCGCCCGCGCCTACCAAGCCGGCTGCCCCAGCAAAACCGGATGGTGAGATCGAGATGGGTGGCGATGAGAAGCCAGCCGCCAAAGATCCAGCTGTCGATCCGAACGAGATCGACATGGGCACCGACGAGCCGAAGTCGACGGATCTCGCGACGGACATGGCCGCGTCGGATAACACCGCCGCGAACGTGAAGACCGGGCCCGTCGGTAAGACGCCGCTGTCGTGGTCGGACATCACAACGGTCGTCCGCAAGCCGTTCCTCAAGGTGCGTCGCACGGAGCTCTATCCGTTCGTCGGCACCACGATGAACGACAACATGGTTCGCCACTACACGGTCGGCGGCGAGCTCGCGTACTACCTCACCGACGTGCTCGCGGTTGGCGTCGAGGGTCTGTACTACCAGCGGGCGTTCCGCGAGCCGTTCGATCTGGTGGCTCGCCAGGCGCGTCGGCTCCCCACCGTCAACGAGTACAAGTGGAGCGCCGCGCTCAACTTCCACTATGTGCCGGTGTACGGAAAGTTCGCGGTCCTCGACAAGAAGATCGTCACCTGGGAAGTCCAGTTCGTCGCCGGCATCGGCGCGGGCCAGTCGGAAGTGATTCCGCGCGACACCAAGTTCCCTGGCTTCACGAACTTCCTGATCCAGCCCAACGTCGGCGTCGGCATGCGGTTCTTCCTCGCGAAGTGGATCACCGTCAACGCCGGCATTCGCGACTACATCTTCATCGACAAGTTCGAGCCCACGAACCGTGAAGTCGGCATGAACGACACCGCGGAACTGGCAAAGAAGAATGCCGACAGCACGTTCATCAACAACGTGATGTTCCAAGTCGGCGTCAGCTTCTGGCTGCCCACCTCGTTCGAGTACACGACCTTCCGCTGAGGCTCCCATGAACTTCAAATCCATCATCCTCGCCGCCTCGCTGGTCTCGGCCATCGCTGCGCCCGAGCTGGCGAATGCCGAAGGCCGCCGTCTCAACGACCTGAAGGAGCAACCCGCCGTCCGCCAGCGCAAGCTGCTGGTGTCGGGTCGCTTCGAGCTCGCGCCGCTGTTCGAGTCGACGATCAACGCCGACTTCCGCCACATCATGGGTGGTGGCGCGAAGCTCGAGTACCACTTCGGTGACAAGGTCTCGATCGGCGGCATCGTCGTCGGTTCGACGGCGATCAACACGAAGCTGGTCGAGCGCATCATCCCGACGCTCGAAGCGAACGTCGACAACAACACGCGCGAGCCGAGCCAGGACGAGTTCAACTTCCGGCTCAACTCGATGCCGGTCCACGGTGCCGCGTACGCGAGCCTCACGCCGTGGTACGGCAAGCTCGCCGCGTTTGGCCAGGCGTACGTCGCCTTCGACTTCTACTTCCAGGCCGGCGTGTCGTTCGCGCAGCTCAAGTCGGATTGCCCCGCCAGCATCTGCAACGACACCCACCCCGGCATCACCGATCCGATGACGCAGGAGCCGGCGGATCTCAACCCGAACAACGACGATCCGCTCAACAACGGTAGTCGCTTCGGCCTCTACCTCGGCGGTGGCATCCACGTCTTCCTGAACGACTTCATCGCGCTCGACCTCACGGTTCGCGACTATGCGTTCTCGGATAATCCGTCGGGCGCTGATGTCTCGGGTCCGCGCGACGGTCCCGATGGCGCGGTCACCTCGGATGACAACCGCTTCGTGCACCACCTGTTCTTCGGTGCCGGCGTGTCGATCATGTTCCCGACGAAGGTGAAGCGCACGAACTAGGTTCGTCACTTCTCTCGAGAACGGCGCCCTCACCGGCGCCGTTTTTAGTTTCGGTCGAATCCGCGAACGTGGTCGTGCGTGATCACGGACTGCAGTAGTCGGTCGCGCTCTGCGCGCCTTCGCGAAGGCGGATGCAGGTCGACACCGTCTGGTCGTCGCGCTCGAACGTCACGACGATCTGCTCGCCGAGGTCGGCAGGCACCGGATCCGTCGGAGCAACTGCACCGTCGATGGTGGCGGTCGCGATGATGCCGACGCCGCGATCGCGGTTGAACACGAACACCGTCGCTTCGGCGTACTTCGCATCCGGCGGGTACTCGAACGTGGCGCGCGAGTCCGGTCCGCCCAAGCCCTCGACCCGGAACGTCATCCTCGATGGATCCGGCGGAGGGATCGGAATCGATGGCGTGACGCAGCTAGCAATGAGGCTAGCCGCGAGAGCGAGACCAAAGAGAGCGCGCATGATTCCAGGTGAGTGCAGCAGCAAGGCCTGATCCATCACCAGCGTACCTGAAATCAAGTAGATACAGGAACACCCTGCCAATTTCGTTGGCAGGGTGCCTCTTCTGGTGACGTGTGCGCCTGATGGCGCGTTACGGCCTTATTACGGGTTCACGCTCGGCCAGGCCACGAGCAACGGCCGGAGCTGGCGTTGCGCGCCGTCGCGCACGATCGTGATGATCGGCCGGCTACCTGGGGTGGCATTGTAGATCCGCTCCTGGAGCTCGTTTGCGGAGTCGACGCGATCGCCATCGACGGCCATCACGATGTCGCCCTCCTTGATCCCGATCTGCTGCGCAGGGGTGTTCGGCAGCACCGTATCGACCACGGCGACGCCGCTCTCGCGTGAGAACACGTAACGGATCCCGAGAAAGCCGTGATCTGCGGGGACGGCCGCCTCGACGACTTGTCCTCGATAGGAGCAGGAAGACCGCGACGACATCGTGTCGGCGACCTGCATCGCCATCAACGTGGTCGCAAGAGCGAGACCGGAGGCAACGCCGGCCATCGTACACACGACGGCTACGGTGCCGAGCCCACGGCTCCGTTCGTTCGGAAGCAAAGCTTCACGCCGAAGGGCGGGCAAGTTCACGGTCTCTGCGGCGGGGGGCAGGTCGCTGGTCGTCTCGTCAGACATCGATGCCTCGCGTTGATCGTTAAAACTAGAGCGTTGGAACCAGTATGCGCGCATCACGCGAACATGACCACGTCGAAATGCGCGCCCTTCACAAAAGTACTCATCGACAGGATCGGACAACCATCGAGGGCGCGTCCGAGTCCCTGCAACCCTTGATCGTGAATCGCCTCACGCTCGATTCACCGTCGACGAACCAGTGGTAACCTCGATTTCGGAGCTGTCGGGGTGTCTCAGAGTCCTCGTCCACGACGACGCCGTAGATGGCTCGCCGCCATCGCACTGGTCCTCATCGTCCTGCTCGCGAGCGGGTACCTCGTGGCGCGCGTCTCGTTCGAGGGTGACGCACTGGGGGACAAGATCGCGACAAACCTCAACAAGAGGATGCGCGGCCGGATCGAGATCGGTGCGATCCACTGGGATCCGTCGGCGATCAAAAAAGCTCTGACAGGCGGCTGGGTCCCGCTGACCTTCGAGAGCGTCCGCGTGTGGGACGATTGCGCACTCAACAGTGGCGCGGGTGCGTTGGACGAGGTCCGCCAGGGCGATCCCAACGAGGACTGCACGCTCGACGATCAGCCCGATCCCGATCCGACGTCGACCCGGCGACCACGCAAGCTCCTCCTCCAGACCGAGAAGATCACCGGCGAGGTCGACATCCACGCGCTGATGTTCGGCAACCACGACTTCGTGATCCGCAACCTGTGGGTCCACGGCGGCGAGGTGATGATCGAGCAGACCCGCGAGCCCTATCCACTGCACGCCTACGATCGAACGATCGTCTCGATCCTCACCGCGTTCTATCCACGGATGAAGGCGGGCTTCCGCGCAGGCATCTACGCCGATGCGCCCGGCCCGATCTTCGATCTACGCGACATCCACATCGAGAACCTCAACGCGACGGTTCACATGTCGCCGAACACCAGCCTCGGAAAGATGTGGGGCTTCGGCACGACGGCCCGCATCGAGGGGCTCAACGTCGACGCCAATCGCGACGATCTGAAAAACACCTCGTACCTCTACATGGACCCGGTCGATCCGCTCGTCGCGAAGTTCTACGTCAGGCTCGAGGCGACCGCGAAGCAAGGCATCGTGCGGCTGTGGGACGACGGGCCGCGCGAGTCCTTCCGGATGCCGAAGCCCGGGGAGGCGTATCCCCCACCCGGCCGCAAGCCGCACACGACGTACGAGATTCCGCTCGCCGATATCAAGCTCAACCGCCTGGCCCAGCTACCGGGCGAGTGGCCGCGGCGAGATTACGTCGCGAACACGCTGGAGCTCGACGTCGAGGCGAAGTCGGTGCCCTGCGTGCACGAGCGGTGGCCGAAGCCCGATCCGACGCTCGGGGCGACGATGCACATCACCGGAGAGCTCTACAACTACTGGGACCGCCCGTACGACGGATCGTGGAACCTCAAGGTCGACGGCAAGGGCCTCGGGCAGACCGTCCGCACGTGCGTCAATCGCGACTTCGGCGGCGACAAGCTAGAGGGCACGATCACGCTGACCGGACCGTTCGTCGCGAACCCGAAGATCGGGTTGTCGATGAAGAACCTCGACTACGACGTCGAGCTGTCCTCCGACGAGCCACCCCTGCCGCTGACCCTCGCCGAGGTCGAGGGCTCGATCGACATGGTCAACGAGCAAGGCTCGCTCGATAAGACCACGGCGCTGATCCGCGGCGGTAAGGAGCCCGGCGAGGTCGTCGTCGCCGCGACGTTCGGCGTGTCGCCCTTCAACGCGCGCGCGCACGTCGAGATCGTCAAGCCGATCGATGTCGCGAGGTTCCTCCCCGATTCGCTCGAACCGATCGGCACGTTGGTCCAGGGTCGGTTCACCGCGGTTGGTGACTCCGAGGTCGCGTTCGCACTCGAGGACTTCGACCTGTCGCTCGGCCGCACCGCGAGCGAGAAGGCGGTGCGGGCGTTCAAGGGTCGGCTGTTCACCAAGGATCAGTTCGACACGGTGAAGCTCCAGAAGGTCCGGATCGAGGCAGGCCGCACGCGCGTGTCCCTCGACGGTACGATCGATGCGCTCCACGACTTCAACTGCGACCCGAAAAAATACTGCAAGGGTCACGACTCGTGCGCGCAATGCTCGGTGACCCGGCTCGAGATCGAGGGCTGCGCACCGGACCTCGGGTACTGGCTGCGCCGGTTCGGCCTGCCCGCGTTCGTCGAGAGTGCGTGCAGCACCTCGAATTCACCGGGTGCACCGATCGTGATCACCGGTCCGCTGACCAAGCCGAAGATGACCGTCGCGACCGAGCTGACGGGCTTGCCGTGTGTCGACAAGCTGTCGATCCTCGACTCCCAATTCGACTCCGCGTCCGGCGTCCTCGACATTCGCAGGATGAAGACCGGCGCGCTCGGCGGCACGCTCGAGGGGAGCGGCCGGATCCGCACCGGCGACACGCCCGTGATCGAGAAGCTCAACGTCAGTGGTCGCCGACTCGATCCGCAGAAGATCTGCGGCCTCGGCACGATGGTGAAGGGCACGATCGACGCTGTCGACGTCGAGCTCGCCGGCACGATCATCAAGCGCGAGCCACTCGACTGGTTGAATCTCGCCAAGGTCCACGCCCGCGCCGACAAGCTCACCGTGCTCGGAGAGAAGTTCACCAACATCGCGATGTGCGTGAACCGCAGCGACGATGGCCAGAAGTGTCGGCCGCGAAAGGACTACCTGGATGCCGACGATCTCGCGCAGTGCGACGCCGGCAAGAAGACCGGGTTCTGTGCGGTCGCGACGGCGACGCGCGTTGGCGGTGGGATCGTCGATGCGACGGTCGCGCGGTTGCCAGGTGCCAAGAAGGGCGCTCCGCCGCGGTTGACCGGTACGGTGGCCGCGTCCGAGGTCCCGGTCGCGATCCTCGAGCAGCTGCTGACGCCGACCCCAGCCGCAATCCCCGGTGCGAAGGCGCCGCCGAAACCGCCCGCTGCGCCGTTCGCCGCCGGTGGCGTCGCGTCGATGACGCTGCACCTGGAGGGCTCGCCGGACGCACCGCAAGCCTCGGGTGCGGTGCAGCTGCTGCGCACGTGGGTCGAGGGCTCGTTCCTCGGCGACATGCAGATCGCGGTGAAGCCTGGATCGATCGTCACCCCGAGCGGCACGATGCCCGGCCTCTCGTTCTCGGGTACCGCGCTCGCGGGACGGTTGTCGGTGTCGGGGACGCTCGGCACGCAAGCGCCCTTCCCGGTCGAGCTCACGCTCGGTGGCCACCGGATCGATCTCGACGTGCTGCTCGATCTCAAGAAGCGCTTACCGCTTCCGATCCCGATGCCGATGCAGGCCTGGGTCACCGGCACGGTGTACGTGCGCCACGAGCTGCGGCCGGTCAAGCCCGTCGAACCGGTGGCGTGGATCGAGCTGACCGAGCTCGCCGGCATCGTCACGCACAAAGGCGCCGATGGCAGGTTCGTACCGCTGACGATCAGCGCCGTCGATCAGGACCGCGCGAAACAACCCGCGGTGTCGCTGCGCGTGACGCCGTCGTCGATCGACTTCGCATGTCGCGACAAGACCGGCGCGCGCTTCGACTGCACCACCAAGCTCGCGATCGGTCCGCAAGGCGGCAAGCCCGCGGGCACGATCGATTTCAAGGGACGGGTGACGCCGCAAGAGGTCGCGATCCAGGCCGTCGGCAAGCTCGATCTCGCCGCCCTCGAGCCGCTCCTCAAGGCGCAGGTCTCGTGCATCTCGGGCACCGCGAACGTGTCGGCGTCGATCCAGGGCAACTACAAGAAGCCGAGCTACGAGGCGGCGATGCAGATCAACGGGATCCAGCTGACACCCGCCGGTGGCGACGACACGATCCTCGAAGCCCAGAGCGGGTTGATCAAGCTGGCGAACGGCAGCCTTGGCTTCACCAACGTCAAGCTCCGCGTGCGCGACACCCATCGCGATCCAGGCAATCGCGAGACCGCCCGCCCGACCACCGACTCCTCGTGTGCAGGCCGCGCACGCGTGACGCCGCGCGATGAAGCGGGCGAGCTGTTCGTCAAAGGCAATATCGAGCTCGACGGGCTGACCCCGAAATCATGGGGCGTCCTCGTCGAGGGCAAGCTGTCCGGCAAGATGCTCGGGCTCCTCGCGAAGGAGTACATCTCGCAGGCGACGGGCCTCGCGCGGATCGAGGGCGATCTACTCCTCACCGGCAAAGGTCAGCGCCCGACGATCGCCGGGACGTTGGTCTTCGACCCACCGCCGCCGTGCAGTGCACCCGATGCGAAGCCAGGCGATTGCGTGCGTCCGAACGAGCAGGTGCGTCCGATCACCGTGTTGCCGCGCCTGCTGCGCAAGGAGATCGCGCTGCTGCGAGGCCGCGTCGAGATCGAGACCGAGACCATCAACGACGTCCGCTCCTACAAGCTCAGCGTGCTCGACGATCTGGTGCTGCAGATCGGCGGCGAGGGTCGGGTCACCGCGATCCGAGGAGGCCAGGCCGAGATCCGCGACGGCAACCTGGCCAAGCTCGACGTCGAGCTCGATGCCAACGCCCTCGCCTTCCAGCAGCCCGGCAAGCTCGATCTCGTGATCGACGCGAAGCGCGTTCGCATCCTGCGCGCCACCGACACCTCGAACCTCTACATCGAGGGCGATCTGACGATCGCCGATGGGTCATTCCGCCAGGACTTCGACATCCTCGACAACAGCATCAAGGCGCTCCGCTCGAATGCGCCGCCGGCGACGCCGATCTGGGAAGCCTCACCGTTGATCGGCAACGCCGAGCTCGACATGACGCTCGACGTCCGCAAGTTCTCGCTCAAGAGCAACATCACGACGATCGACATGTCCGGTCGCCTCAAGCTCACCGAGACGCCGCGCGATCCCAGGCTCGCCGGCACGATCCGCATCGATGGCGGTAGCTTCAAGATTCCCGGCATGCGCGCCCGCTTCACGCGAACGCGCGGTGGCGTGTTCTTCGAGGAGGGTTCCAAGGCCGGGAACCCGGAGTTGACGATCACGAGCGAGGCCGACTACCGCGACCTCAGCGGTCAGGATCACGTGATCACGCTGGCGATCTCGCAGCGCGTCGACAACATCAAGTGGGACCTCACCACGTCGACCGGCTACAACAAGTCGCAGACGGTCGCGCTGCTGCTGCTCGGCCGCAACCCGGAGCAGCTGCGCCGCTCGCTCGGCGATCAGATCCTCGGGTCCGACATCAACAACATCGATCCGACCACCAACCCGACGCAGGGCTTCGCGGATCAGATCGTCAAGGATCTCGCCGGCGACTGGGTGAGCGATCTGCTCGAGAACTCGCTGACGCGGATCACGGGTCTCGACGTGCTCCGCATCGAGGTCGGCTTCGGATCGATCGGCCTGCGGGTCGAGAAGAAGCTCCCCGGGCTCGAGAACATGAACCTGATCGGAACCGGTGAGCAGACGATCCGCGGCAACACGCTCAACGTCCGTGCCGAGCTCAAGGCGACCTACCGGATCAGCGTCCAGGGCGGCTTCCTCGGCAAGTACTTCAACGACCCTGCCGAGCAGGACATCACCGACTACAGCGGCCGGATGGTGTTCCGAATTCTCCCGTGATGCGCGTCGTCTTGATCTGCTTCGTCGGTGCCCTGGTGTGGACGTCGCACGTGCATGCCCAACCCGAGCCGGCGGCCGAGACCCTCGACCCCGCGCTGACTCCGCTGGCCGGCGCGTACGACCCGACGACCTGCAAGCCACCAGAGGTCAACACCAAGCCCACGCCGAAGGCCGACTCGGATCAGGTCAAGTCGATCCCGATCTCGCTGACCGACTTCGAGATCACGGGCGAGCTCGTCGATCCGGCGGCGACGGTACGCGCCCTGCTCGCGCCGACGATCCAGGCCCACAACGTCCTGTCCGAGGATCTTCGCACCCACGCGCGGGATGCCGCTGCCGCGATCGGATACCACCTGGTCGGGCTCGGCACGCGCGAGACGCCCGGTGGCAAGCACGCCGTGCTCGCGCTCCAGCCGATGCCGATGATCCGGAAGGCCGAGGTCGATATCGATCAAAAATTCCTCAGCGTGTTCGACACGCCGTTGTTCGAGGAGTCGGTCAAGCGCCGGATCCAGTTGCGCCCCGGCACGTATCTGCCGTGGGATCCCTTGCAGAGCGCCTGCGAGATGCAGCGCGAGCAGCGGCGGATCGAGGAGTACTTGCAGAGCGAGGGCTACTTCGATGCGAGCGCGATCGTCGTCCCGAAGCGCGAGGGCAATCGCGTCACGATCGTGATCCGCGTCAAGCTCGGCAGTGCCTACAAGCTCCCGATCGACGACAAGCACATCCTGATCACCAACAGCGCGCGGCTCCCGGTCGACCCCGAACAGATTCGCGAAGCGTTTCGGCGCAAGCGGTGCGTGTTCCGCGAGTCGTTCTTGTGTGTCAGCGCGCGGTTCACCAAGTTGACGCATACCGCCGGCATCGAGAAGGTGACCGAGCTATTCCATCGCAGCCAGTATCCCGGCGTGCGCGTCAACAGCACCAAGCTCGACTGGGATCGCGCGAGTCACACCGTCAAGTTCCGGCTCACGATCGAACCCCGCCGCAAGGTCGACGTCGCGTTCAAGGGCATCAAGCCCGTCGCCGACGAGCTGCTGGCCAAGCAGCTGACGTTCAACAAGGCGCAGAGCGCCGACGATGTCGAAGCCGAAGCCTCGGCGCGAGCGATCGCGGCGTATCTCCAGACGCGAGGATTCTTCGAGGCGCGCGTCACCTGGTATCGCGACTCGTACCGCAACCAGAACCTCGACCTCATCGTGTTTCAGATCGACGCGGGCGCGAGTCGCACGGTGCGGCAGGTGATCTTCAAGGGCAGCCTCGGGTTGTCTCCGGACCGACGCAAGGCCGAGGCGCAGCTGCTCGACGCGATCGCCACCAAGCCGATCGGCACGACCGCGAAGCTCCTGGGAGCGAAGGCGACCGCGACCTCGGCGGACCTCATAGCCGATGTTGGCCGCATCTCGAACCTCTACAAGCGGATCGGCTACCGCGATGCCCGCGTCACCGTCAGTGCAGCCACCACCCCAATCGCGCTCGGCAGCGCGGCGTTGACGGCGGCGTTGCTCTTGGCCGAGCGCAACAACGACATCTACGTCCAGTTCGCGATCGATGCTGGACTGCCCACGCTGCTGACGCAGGTCAGCGTCGTGCTCGGCTCGAGTGACGAGATCAAGACACCGGAACAGCTCGAGCTGTGTCGCGAGGTCTTGAAAGATCTCGCGGTCCTCCACAGCGCGCCTTCGCTCGCGCAGCCGGTCAACAACATCCGGTGCATCGGCACGGTCACCAATCAAGCGTTTCACGAAGGCGACCTCGCGCCGAACCGCGATGCGCTCAAGCAACTCCTGTTCGCGCGGGCACGGCCGCGCGCGGACGTCGAGGTCGAGTGGAAGCTCGGCAGCACCCGGCGTGCTCACGTCCGGTACGTCGTCAAGAACCCGCAGCAACTCAAGATCGGCAAGGTCGTGTTGCGCGGAAATTTCCGCACCCGCGATTCGATCATCCGGGGCGAGCTGGTCCAGGCGAACTTTCGAGAAGGCCAGCCGCTGAGCTCCGGCGCGCTCGCCGAGGCGACCCGGCGGCTGCGCAACACCGGCTTGTTCGAGACCACCAACATCCAGCTGCTCGACATCGACAAGACCACCGCGGGCTCGCTCAACACCGTGGTCGAGGTCACCGAGCGCTACGACTATCCGATCGGACTCGAGGCGAACGTCGGCTATTCGAGCTTCAACGGCGTGTTCGTCAGCCTGCTGCCGTCGCTCAAGAACTGGCTCGGGACCGGGATCTCCCTCGACACGCAGGCCACGGTCGGCTTCGACCCGAGCGATGCGGCCGATGGCGACCTGACGTTCAAGCAGCTCTCGTTCGACGCCACGCTGCGCATCCCGCAATGGATCTCGCGGCGGTGGCACGTTCCGCTGCAGCCGCTGATCGAGGTCAACGGCTTCATTCGCCGCCAGGACACGCCTCGATTCGGCATCCTGCGCACGACCGGTGTCACCACGACGCTGTCGCGCTCGCGCTCGTTCCCTCGCACCGAGACCACGGCCGCCCACGCGGTGACCGGCGGCTTCAACTACAGCTACCGGTTGCGCGCACGCAACGTCGATGCGCTCCGGCCGATCGGTGCGGACGACGACGATACGCAGGTCCCGATCGACACGACGACCGGCTCGGTCGGCGCCTTCATCGAGTGGGAGCACCGCAACGATCGCTCCGGCCAGCTGTCGCCGCTCGCACCCGAGGCGGGGTTCCGGATCGAAGGCCAGGTGTCATTCGCGCACCCGATCCTGTCGTTCAATTTCGGCCAGGACACGTTCGTCAAGGCCTCGGGTGCCGGCTCGAAGTACTGGCCGCTCGGCACGAACCTCGTGCTGCGCGTCGACGGTCGCTACGACCACGGCTTCCCGCTCGGTGGTGCCGCGCTGCTTCCCGAGGTCGAGCGCTACTTCGGCGGCGGCGATTCGACGATCCGCGGCTACGAGGATGATCGCTTGGCGACCGAGCTCGTCGAGGTCGCGGTACCGCCGCTCGACAACATCACGCAGATCCGTGTGCTCCCCGCCGGCGGCAACATCCGCGCGATGTTCTCCGCGGACGCGCAGCTGCGGATCTACAAGCTGTTCTCGACCGCGCTGTTCTTCGACGCGGGACTGATCACGAATCAGTGGTCGACCGTGACCGCCGACGACCTCCGCCCCGCGATCGGCATGGCGCTGGTTCGGATCGTCACGCCCTTCGGCGCGTTCGCGTGGGAGCGCGCCGTCCCGCTCCGCCCCCGACTCGGCGACGATCCGCGTGGTCGCTGGCACGTCAGCTTCGCGGCGCGTGCACAGTTCTGATGCGTGACGATTTTCAACCCGGCGCCTGTCTCGGACGCTACGAGATCGTAAAGAAACTCGCGGTCGGCGGGATGGCGCAGATCTATCTCGCGCGCGTACGGGCCACCGCCGGCTTCGAGAAGCTCGTGGTGCTCAAGCGGATCTCGCCGTTGGTCGCCGAGGACCGCGAGTTCGTGCAGATGTTCCTCGACGAGGCCCGACTCGCCGCGACGCTGCGCCACCCGAACATCGCCGACGTGTTCGACGTCGGTGAGGACGCCGGCTCGTACTACTTCGCGATGGAGTTCATCCACGGCCAGGACACGCGCGCGGTGCGGCTGGCGGCGAAGGAGCTCGGCCGCGCGATTCCCCTCGAGGTCGCGCTGGCCGTCGTCTCGGGCACCGCCTACGCCCTCGCCTACGCGCATGCGAAGGAAGGTCCCACCGGTCCACTCGGCCTGGTCCATCGCGACATCTCGCCGAGCAACATCCTCGTCTCGTACGACGGCGCGGTGAAGTTGGTCGACTTCGGCATCGCTCGCGTCGGCAACCGGATCTCGCAGAAGACGAAGACCGGCACCCTCAAGGGGAAGGTCCCGTACCTGTCACCCGAGCAGTGCCTCGGCCACAGGCTCGATCGTCGCTGCGACATCTTCTCGCTCGGCACGGTGTTCTACGAGCTGACCTGCGGCGTGCGCCCGTTCGATGGTCACAGCGAATACGACACGCTGGAGATGATCGCGCGCGGGCGACTCGAGCCACCGAGCGTACACGTCGCGGTCTATCCGCCCGCACTCGAAGCCATCTTGCTGCGGATGCTCGCGCTCGATCCGGCGAATCGCTATCCCACCGCCGACGACGTGCTCGCCGACCTCGAGCGGTTCACGAGCGATCAAGGCCTGCTGGTCTCCGAGCGCGTGGTCGCGAAATACATGCGCGAGCTGTTCGCCGAGGAGCTCGCGGCGTCCGAGCAGCACCCCCCCGCGCCCCTCTTCGGCGACGATCCGCCGACCCGTCCCGAGGAGCTGCAACCGGTGCTCGAGATGCCCGAGCTCCAGGTGTTCATCAAGCGCCCGGGGAGCGCCCCGCCGACGGGGCCGGTTTCGCGTCCCGCGAGTCCCACGCGCCCGCCTCACTGGCCCCGTGTTCCGATGCCGGATCGCACGCGGCCGGTGCGTCCGCGGGCCGCCACGTTCCAGGATGAATCGCCCACGCTGCGCCCCGACTTCGACGACGAGAATCCTACCGAGCAGAGGTCGCGAGCCACGGCCGCGCGGTCGCTCGCGGACATCACGGTCAAGAATCCGGTGATGGACACGCTGCGTGACGGCGAGATGATGGCCGACCCGGTGTTCTCGCGCGCGCACGAGATCCTCGATGACGTCGACGGCGAGGCACCGACGAACGAGACGTTCGAGGACCGCGCCGTGCGCCGGATCGACGAGCTGGCGGCCCGCGCGACCGCGTGGCTGGCGATCGGCGAGCTCGAGTCGGCGGTGATCGCCGCCGAGCTCGCCTTCCAGGAAGAGACCACTGGACCGCGGGCCCAGCGGGCGCTCGATGCCGAGCTGCCGACCTTCGAGGCCGCCTTCGAGAGTTACCTCGGAGATCTCGAGCGCACCGCGATCCTGACCCGTGCCTTCGACGAGCTCCTCGCGGTCGACCTCGATCCCCGGATGCGCCACCTGCTGATGCGGATCGCACGCGACCACGAGGGCGCCCGGGTCGCGGCCCTCCTCGAGGACCCGGTCATGGACAGGGTCACCGTGGCCCGCTGGCTGTGCAGGCTGACCCTGCGCAAGATGATCGTCCTCGCTTGACGTGCGGGGGCCCGATCCGCAAGATGCGCCCCTTATGGGACGCAACGACAATCGCCGCACCTTGAAGATGAAGCGCAAGCGGAGCCAGGCCAAGCTCAAGGCGCGGATCAAGCGCAAGATCGTCGCTGGCAAGGCGGCTGCCAAGAAGCCGGCCGCTCCTGCGAAGAAGAAGTAAAAGAAGAAGTAAAAGAAGTAGAGTGCGGGCGTGACGCCCGCTGACTCTCGCTGCGTGATGACGCAGATCGTGATGCCGATGCACACCAATGGTGCAGCCGGTGTTTTGTTCGGCGGCTACATGATGCAGTGGATCGACGTCTGTGCCGGCGTGGCCGCGATGCGCCATGCTGCAGGTGCCGTGACCACCGCCTCGATCGACCGACTCGACTTCCTATCGCCCGTCTTGGTGGGTGAGATCGTGGTGCTCCAGGCCCAGGCCAACTACGTCGGCCGGACCTCGATGGAGGTCGGCTGCCGGGTCGAGACCGAGGACATGAAGACCCGGTCGCGCCGCTACGTGACCAAGGCGTACCTGACGTTCGTCGCCATTGACGACCAGGGCAAGCCGCGCGTGCTCGAGCCGCTGGGCGCCGCCGACGATCACGATCGCCGCCGTGCCGCCGATGCGCAGAAGCGGCGTACCGAGCGCCTGCGCGCGGCGGGGAGGACGTCATGATCATCGACCGGACCACCTGGGGTCGGTTGCGGGTCACCGGTGGTGATCGGGTGCGGTTCCTCCAGGGGCTGACCACGGTCAACGTCGAGCAGCTCGGTGACGGCGCACATGCGTGGGGCGCGATCCTCAATCCGAAAGGCCGCGTGCTGTCGGTGATCGACATCGCGCGAGCCGGCGACGCCCTGATCATCTCGTGCGAGACCTCCCTCGCCGACGCCACGCGCGCGCTGCTCGAGCGCTATGCCGTGATGGACGATGTGGTGTTCGAGCCGATCACCGGGTCGGCGCATCAGGTGTGGACCGACGCGGCGAGCGTGTGGGGTGCGCCTATCGTCGAGGGTCCGGGCGACCACGCGATCGCCGAGACCGAGCTTGGAGCGGAGCGCCTGCGGATCCGCGCGGGGTTTATCCGCTACGGCGTCGATGTAGATGACGGTCACTTCCCGTTCGAGACGCCCCTGGTGAACTTCCTCGACTACCAGAAGGGTTGTTATGTCGGTCAGGAGCCGGTGTTTCGCGTCCACGCGCAGGGCAACGCGGCGAAGGGGCTACGAGGCCTCGTGATCGAAGGTAGCGCTCCCGTCACGCTCGGTGCCTCGATCGATCATCCGGCGAAGTCCGGTGCGGGCAAGGTGACGTCAGCGGTCGTCGACGGTGATCGCGTCCTCGCGCTCGGCTACCTCCATCGCACCGCATGGGAGCCGGGCGCCACCGTGCAGATCGAGGGTCGCGCGGCGGTGATCCACGCACTGCCGATGGATGCTGCGTGATCCGAGTCGGGCTCCTCGTCGTGCTGGGCGGCTGCAGCCTGCTCACCGATAGCTTCGACACCAACGACTTCTCCGGCGACCCGTATCCGATCCAGGTCGACACCACGACCGGGGCGGTGCTGATCGGCGTGCGCGAGGGAGGTGCCGACGATCGAATCGGCATCCTCGACGTGCTGTCACCCGTGACGCTCGTCGATCCGGGTCTCGACGCCACGCCGATCATCGACTCCAAGTCGTTGACGCTGCTCGGCCTGCGCTCGACTGGCACGCTCGATCTGCCACGCGCGAAGCTCGTCGACGCGCGCATCGTGCGGCTGCACCCGTGCGACGACATCGCGTGCAACATCGGCACGGCGGGGCTGGAGCGCCGCTACGAGGCGGTCATCGGAGCCGACGCGCTCGCGGGAGATGCGCTCCGCTTGCGGATCGGCGATTCACGCGTGTCCATCCTCGCCGACGTCGCGGGCGGAGAGATCGAGCGCGGCGAGCAGTGCGACGCGGTGTACACGTCGCCCTATCGCGGCGGTGGCACGCTGGTGGTCGCCGGCACCGAGCTCGGGTTCTCGGGACGCCGGATCACGATGCCCACGTGCCTGGGCGCCAACCCGGATCCGGCGCTTCCGCAGAGTCAGCGCGGCAGCGATGCGCTGATGTTGATCTCGACCGCGATCGGCCCGTCGCTGCTCGGCGAGTCCGCCTACGCCCGCTACCGGATCGTCAACCCGACGATGCCGGAGCTCGCCGCCCTGCCCTCCGGCACGGTGTTCCTCGCCTCTGGCCCGATCGACGGCAAGCTGGCCACGATCCCCAGCATCGCCCTGGTCGCGCGCGGCTCGACGCCGCTAGCCCCGTGCCGCAGCGTCTACGCGCATCACCTGCTGCTCGAGCGCGACTGCGTCGACGGCGACGATTGCCCGTGCGAGCAGGGCGACGGCAATGGCCGGTTCTGTCCCCTGCCCGCCTTCGTCGAGCTCGAGCCCGCCATGGGCATGCCGATGCTGGTGATCCCCGACGACAACGCCACGCTCCAGGCGCTGCGCGCGGAGCTTCGCCCGAACCAGGCGGAGGTCGATGGCATCCTCGGTACCAGCGCCCTGGGTGCGCTCGAGATGGACGTCGATTATCCGCACGATCGGGTGCTCGCACGCTGCACCACGGACGACTGCAAGATGCGCGTCGCGCTACCCGACACGGACGATCGCGTCCGCGTCCAGCGCTGCCTCGACGTCAAGTTCTAGTCGCAGACGCGATCGCGCGATGGAGACCATCGCCTCCAATCCATCACGACGTTGTCGGAGAGACACAGGGATCGCAGGGCGACGGAGGTCGCGCAGTCTATCGGAGCAAGGCGTGAGCGACGAGGATGGCGCAGTACAGCAATTGTGTGGCTCGGGCTTGGGCTCGGGCAACTGGCGGAGTGCTAGTCGTCTAGCGACGTGATGTTCGCGAGCACGTCTGCAGGCGTGCCGGTCGCGACGACCCTGCCGCGCTCGATCCGCACCACCTGGTCCGCGAGCGCGCGCGCCTCGGCGACGGAGTGCGTGACGTGGACGAGCGGTACGCCGAGCTGCCTGACCTCGGTGCGCACCAGCTCGATCAGCTGTCGCTTGAGCTCGCGATCGAGCGCCGAGAACGGCTCGTCGAGCAAGACCAGCTCCGGCGCGCGCGCGATCGCACGCGCGAGTGCCACGCGCTGCGCTTCTCCACCCGAGTACGTCCGCGGACGGCGGTGCGCGAGGTGCCCGACCGCGAGCTTGCCCAGCAGCTGCTCGGCGCGCGCGACGCGATCCGCTTTTTGCATCCCGCGCGGCATGCCGTACGTGACGTTCCGGATCGCGGTCATGTGCGGGAACAGCGCGAGGTTCTGGAACACGTAGGCGAGCCGGCGACGGTGCGTCGGTACGTCGAGCTTCGCCGCGCGATCGAACCACACCTGGCCGGCGAGCACGATGCGTCCTTGATCGGGCTGTGCGAGCCCGGCGAGCAACGCGAGGATCGTGCTCTTGCCCGACCCCGACGGCCCCATCACGCACGTGATCCCCGGCGGGCAACGCAGCTCGATATCGAGCTGGAACTCGCCGCGCCGAAGCACCAGCTTTGCGTCGAGACTCATCAGATCCTGTGGACGTGCATCCGGCGCGTCAGCTTGTTGGCGAAGTACAGCAGCGACATGCCGAGGATGGTGGTGGCGAGCGCCATGCCGAACACGTTCTCGTCGTGGCCTCCGAGCATCTGGTCCATGATGTAGATCGATGCCGGCGAGGTACCGTCGATCCGCGCGCCGGCGACCATCAGCGTCGCGCCGTAGTCGCCGAGCGACCGCGCGAAGCCGAGCATCGCGCCGGCGATGATGCCGGGTGCCGCGAGGGGTAGCACGACGGTCAAGATCGTGCGCGTCGGGCTGGCGCCGAGCGTGCGTGCGGCGGAGATCAGATTCGGATCGATCGCGTCGAGCCCGATCCGGATCGAGCGAACCACCAACGGCAGCGAGCCCACCGCCGCCGCGAGCACCGCGCCCTCGAAGTTGAAGATGATCGTACGACCGCCGAACATCGCCTTCCACGCGTCAGCCACGGCGCTGTTGTTGCCGACTAGCACGAGCAAGTAGTAGCCGAGCACCGTCGGAGGGAGCACCAGCGGCGCCGAGATCACGGCGTCGATCAGGTCGCGCGCGGGCATCCTCTCCCAGCGCAGGAGCAGCGCGAGCGAGAACCCGACGACCAGCGTCACCAACGTCGCGATCGCGGCGATCTGGAACGACAGCCACAGCGGCGCGAAGTGCATGCGTCAGGCCGGGATGCGAATCACGAACACGGTGCCCAGGCCGGGGCGCGATTCGACGTGAATAGTTCCGCCGTGGGCTTCGACGGCGAGCTTGCAGAAGAACAGACCGAGCCCGCGGTTCGCACGCGCCGCGGCACGCCGGGCCTCGACCTGGAAGTAGCGCCCGAAGATCGCCTCGCGCTCGGCCGCCGGCACCGCGGGACCGTTGTTCCCGATCGCGATCTCGAGGCCGCGCTCATCCGACAACGCCGTCACCGACAGCACCCCGCCGCGCGGTGCGTAGCGAGCACCGTTGTCGAGGAGGTTCTCGAAGATCCGCCCGAACAGATCGCGGTCGATCGAGAACTCGAGCTCGGGGTCACAGGCGAGCTCGTAGCGAAGCTGCCGCACCTCGATGTGCGCGCGATTGCCGGCGCGGGCGCGGTCGAGCAGCTCGGCGATGTTCGCCGGTGCGCGATTGACACGCAGGATGCCATCCTCGAGCTCGTCGACATCCAGGATCGTCGCGACCAAGCCGAGTGCCTTGCCGACCAGCGTCGTCGCATCATCGAGGTAGCCGAGGGCCTCGTTTCGCGTCGGCGCATCGTCCGGGATGATCAGCTCGCGCAGCAGATCGAGGTAACCCTGCACGCCGGCGAGAGGGCTGCGGAGATCGTGGACGACGAGCGCGGCAAGGACGCGCTTCTTCTCGCGCAGCTCGCGTGCACTATCGAGCTCGGGCGGCGCCGTCTCGAGCCGGGGCATTACCCGACCACACGGTTGCGACCACCTTCTTTGGCCGCGAACAGGTGCGTGTCGGCTTGCTTGATGAACTCGAGCGCGTCCTCGATCTCGCCGCGGAGACTTGCGACCCCTATCGACACGGTTACAGGGATCACCGCATCCTCGAACTTGAACTCGGCCGCCTCGACGAGCTTGCGGACCTTCTCCGCGAACTGCATCGCGTTGTAGTGATCGATCTCCGGCAGCACGATCGCGAACTCCTCGCCGCCGTAGCGCGCGAGCACATCCTCGCGGCGGATCCGCGTCTTGATCACCGAGGCGAGGTGCTTGAGCACGTGATCGCCGGCGAGGTGGCCGAACGAGTCGTTGACACCCTTGAAGCGATCGATGTCGAACATGATCAGCGACAGATCGCGGCGATAGCGCAGCGCGCGCCCGATCTCTCGCTCGAGCGTCTCGACGAAGTACCGGCGGTTGAAGATCTGGGTGAGGCCGTCGACCGTGGTGAGACGGTAGATCTCCTCGTGGTAGGCGTTCTCGATGTTGTTGCCCGACAGGAACTTGAAGATGCAGCGACCGACCTTGATGAAGTCGCCATCCCTCAGCACGTACTCGTCGATCATCTCGTCGTTGACGTAGGTCCCATTGGTGGAACCCATGTCGCGGAGCATGATCGCGTTGCCGGTATTGATGATCTTGCAGTGGTTGCGGGAGACCGCTTCCTGATCGATCTGGATATCGGCTTTCGAGGACCGGCCAATGATGATCTGCGGCCGGTTCAGATTGAACTTCTTGCCGAGCTCGAGGCCGTAGATGACGACCAGACACGCCTCTTTGGCGACTGGTCGATCGCTGATCTTCGAGATCGCGGTGACCACCGTCTTGTTGCGCCCGGTATCGCTCACCCAGAGACGATCGTAACAGAAATCGGGCAGTTCAACGCTCGTCGTCCATGCATTCCAGCTTGTCGTCGGACCCGCGTCGACACAGCAACGCCTCGATAAGTTGATATCCACCACGGACAAACCGGTAGTGCTGCAGGAGTGATCTGCCACCGTGTAGGTTCCAGTAGCCACGCACGTCGCCGAGCCCATCCTCACCGCGCGTCGACAGCGGCTCGAGCGCGGCCGCGGCCAACGTCCCGGCGTAGCGAGCGCACTCTTGATCGCTCACCGGCGCGCGCCACACGTTCCAGTAGCAATTGCCTTCGGGCGTGCACATCGCGCGATCGACGACGATGCTCTCGACCACGCCATCGCCATCGAGGTCTCGGTCCGCGTGATCGATGCGCGGCGACGCGCCCATCACGCCGTCACGTCCGGGCGCTCCACACGCGCCGACCTGGATCGACGGCAGTGGCATCTCGCGCGGCGTGGCGGGACGCTTTTCCGGTCGGCAGGCGAGCAGCAGAAGGGCGACGGTCAAGAGTACGGATCGCAGAGCGGCCTGACCGTACACCACGGTCCTGACCGACAGCCACCATTGTACGGATCGAGGAAAGATTCTTGTGCCGACGCCAGGATGCGGTTTACATCCACCCTCGATGCGACGCAGGACCTATCTCCTCGCAGGCTCGGGTGTGTTCGCCCTGGGCTTCATGGTGCTCGGCGGTGCGTCGTCCGCGCCACCCGCGAAGGAAGCACGTCTCGGTGGTGCGCCGCTGCAATCGCCCGAGGAGATCGCGGCGTTCCAGAACCTCGCGCTGACCACGCCGCTCCCTGCGTCATCCTCACCCGCAGGATCACCGGCTCTACCCACCGCGATCACCGGCCCCGCACCCACGATCGTGCTGTCGACGATCGTGCTCGAGGGCGACCGCTACACCGCGAAGCTATCCAACGGGCAGCGGGCCACCCTGACCCTCGATCCCGCGCTACAGAAGCTTGCCGAGAAGCTCCTCGACGAGGGTCGCGCGCCGCGCGGCGCGATCGTCGCGATGGCACCCGACGGCCGGATCCTCGCCCTCGCCGGTCGCCGCACCGACAGCCACGAAGGCGGTCGCGACGGCACCTCCGATCCGAGCCTCGCAACGTCCCCGTGGGCACCCGCGGCAAGCGTGTTCAAGTTGATCACCGCGAGCGCGCTGCTCGAGGCCGGCGTCGGCACCGACGACAAGGTCTGCTTTCACGGCGGCATTCGCTCCGTGCTCGAGAGCAACCTGCGAGACAGCAAACGCGACTCGCGCTGCGAGACGCTCGGCTTCGGGGTCGCCCACTCGAACAACGCGATCCTCGGCAAGCTCGCCTTCCAGAAGCTACAACCCAAGACGCTCGCGAGCACGGCCGCGAAGTTCGGCTGGTCGTCACCGATCAGCGAGCTCGCCGGCACGGTTGGAGCGATCGAGGTTCCGCCGACCCACGATCTCGACTTCGCAAAGGTCGCCGCCGGCTTTCAAGCGGACAGTGGTGGCGCGAAGCTGTCGGTGATCGGTGGCGCGCTCGTCGCCGCGACGTTCGCCGGAGAGGGCAAGCAGCCGACGCCCACGCTGATCGCCGAGATCGACGGCACCAAGCTACCCACCCCCGGAAGCCATCGCGTGATCTCCGCGTCGCATGCGCGCGAGGTGGCGAAGATGATGATCGGCACCTGCGAGGACGGCAGCGCCGCGAAGTCGTTCGGGCGCGGTCGCAAGATCCAGACGGCCGGCAAGACCGGCACGCTCTCGAAGACCGAGCCGTTCTTCATGGAGCACTCGTGGTTCGTTGGCTTCGCCCCGGCGGAGCACCCCGAGATCGTCGTCTCGGTGCTGTTCGGTAACTCCGAGAACTGGCACCTGCGGGGGCAAGAAGCCGCACGCCGGCTGATCGATCGTGCCACCAAGCGTGAAAAAGATCGCGCGCGCGCGAAGCCCCGCAGCTAGCCGCGGGGGAAACCGCGGGATTCGGTGGTAGAATGCTGCAATTGCGTTGGACGCCGTCACGGCCGACGTGGAGGGGATATTTAGATGCGTAGTCTGACTTCAGGAGCGGTGCTTGCCGCCCTCACGTTTGGTTCGCTCGTCGCCGTCGCGGAGACGCAGGCCGAGCTCGCGAACAAGCTCAACGAGGATGGCAAGGAGCTGATGTACTCGAACAAGTACTCGGAGGCTTCTGGCAAGTTCCGAGAGGCTGTCGCGCGCGTCCCCGAGGCGAAGTACTTCTTCAACCTCTGCACCTCGTTGTTCCAGGAGGGTAAGTTCAGCGAAGCGCTCACCGCGTGCAACGCGGTCGAGAAGAACAACCCCACTGCCGAGCTCAACGGCAAGGCCAGCAAGCTCGCGGGTCGGATCAACGACGAAGCGAAGTCGCAGGGCCTCACGGTCACCGCGGCTGGTGGTGGTGGGCTCCCCGACTGCCAGCAGAACCCAGGCGCGCCCGGTTGCGCGCCGCCTCCCGAGACCTGCCAGACCAACCCGAGTGCACCCGAGTGCCAGCCGGTCGCGCCTCCGCAGCAATTCAATCCCGTCGTCGGTCGTCCGCCGTCGGGCACCGGCGTGTTCGCAGGCACCAAGGCCGGCGACAACAAGTACATCTGGACCGTCGGCGGAAACTTCTTCGGCGGTGGCGGCACGATCGGCCGCGAGGGGTTCTACGGCAACACCGCGTATGGCTTCGAGCTGCACGGCAACTACCTGTTCAACCCGGCGCAGCGGATCGGCGCACAGGCGTATGTCCAGTACGCCCAGTTCTCGCCAAACGAGGACGGCAGCGGGGGCAACATCAACCTGACCTCGGTCGATATCGGCATCGGCCTCTACAAGCACTTGTGCCCGCGCGGCACCGAGCGCCTCTGCCTGACGCCGATGCTCGGCGCGCAGCTCGCCCTTTACAGCCCCGAGTTCGACCAGTTCGACGGCGAAGCGCAGTTCAACTATGCGGCCGCCGGCGTTCGTGCCGAGCTCGGCCTCGAGTACGCGTTCGGCGCGCGGATGGAGCACGTTCTGTCCGTCAAGGCTGGCTTCAACGGGTACACGGCGGTGTTCTCGGACCCGGGTATCGACGGTGGCCTCACCGCCGAGATGGCCGGGCTCGATGTCGCCGGTGGCTACGGCTACTTCGGCATCGGCTACACGCACCGGTTCTCGACGCCGCTCGGTAGCTCTCCGTTCGTGACGCTCGAATAGTCAGAGGCTCGCAAGCTCGCCTGCAACGAGCGCGATTCGTCGCACATCAAACGCCCTGCTCACCTGCAGGGCGTTTCGTCTTTTCGGACCATGGGCGAGGGATTCGATACCGGAGAAGGGGTATGGTCCGCGGCAGCAGTTTTACGAGGGAGATCAGCATGACTACGAAGACCGCGAAGCTCACACTCCCCGACGGCAAGGAAGTTAGTCTTCCCGTCATCGTCGGCTCTGAAAACGAGCATGCCGTCGACATCCGCGCGCTCCGTGGCGAGACCGGATACATCACGCTCGACAGCGGCTACATGAACACCGGCGCGACGACGAGCGCCATCACGTACCTCGATGGCGAGCAGGGCATCCTGCGCTACCGCGGTTACTCGATCGAGGATCTCGCCGAGAAGAGCGACTTCGTCGAGGTCAGCTATCTGCTGATCAACGGCAAGCTGCCCACCGTCGAGGAGCGCCAGACGTTCTCGACACAGCTGACGCGGCACTCGCTGATCCACGAGGACATGCACCACTTCTTCGCGGGCTACCCGCCGACCAGCCACCCGATGGCCGTGCTGTCGGCGATGGTGACGTCGATGTCGGCGTACTACCCCGACAGCCTCGATCGCAACTCGGCGATCGACCTGCACATCACGCGGCTCCTCTCGAAGGTCCGTACGATCGCGGCGTTCGCGTACAAGAAGTCGATCGGCCAGCCGCTGATCTACCCGAAGAACTCGCTGAAGTACGGCGCGAACTTCCTGCACATGATGTTCGCGGTGCCGAGCGAGGAGTACGAGGTCGCGCCGATCCTCGAGAAGGCGCTGAATCAGCTGCTCATCCTCCACGCCGATCACGAGCAGAACTGCTCGACGTCGACGGTCCGCATGGTCGGTAGCTCGGGCGCCAACGTCTACGCCGCGATCGCCTCCGGCATCCTCGCGCTGTGGGGTCCGCTTCACGGCGGGGCCAACCAGGCCGTGATCGAGATGCTCGAGACCATCAAGAAGGAAGGCGGCGACGCGAAGCGGTTCGTCGACGACGTCAAGAACAAGCGCGGCGGTAACCGCCTGATGGGCTTTGGCCATCGCGTCTACAAGAACTACGACCCGCGCGCGAAGATCCTCAAGAAGATGTGCGACGACGTGCTCGCGCAGCTCGGCATCAAGGATCCGATGCTCGACATCGCGAAGGGCCTCGAGGAGATCGCCCTCAAGGACGACTACTTCATCTCGAAGAAGCTGTACCCGAACGTCGACTTCTACAGCGGCATCCTCTACCGCGCGATGGGCATCCCGACCGATATGTTCACGGTGATGTTCGCGCTCGGGCGGATGCCCGGCTGGATCGCGCACTGGAAGGAGATGGTCGAGGACAAGGAGACCAAGATCGGTCGTCCTCGCCAGATCTATACCGGCCCGACGCCGCGCAAGTACGCGCCGATCACCGAGCGCACCAGCTAGCTCGCCGAGCTACTTGCAGCCCCTCGGCTGCACCTGGCGCTTGTAGTCGCCCTGCACGTTGCCGGGCGGGTCGTAGTTACAGACCCAGATATCCATGCCGCGGCAGGTCGCCTTGCCACAGCCGACCTGGGTGGTGCCGCGCCACACCACTTGCGTGAAGTGGCCGGTCGACATCGAGAAGCCACCACGACCGAAGTCGTAGTCTTTGACCTCGTCGTACCACATGGCCGCGACCGCATTTCCGTCGAGCGTGCCCGAGGTCCCAGCAGCGAGGTTCTCGCCGTACTGACCGCCGCTGTGGCCGAACTTGCAGCCATCGGCCTTCAGTGAATTCGCCCAGGCCTGCGCGACCTGCTCGAGCTTCGGAGACCATGCTAGCTGCGCAGCGCAGTGATCCGCGCGATAGCGGTTGTGCGCGGAGAGGATCTGCGCGGCGTCCTTCGAGAGACCCGCCGGTTGCGGCGGCTCCGGACGAACCGGTGGCGGTGGCTCGGGACGCGGTGGCTCTGGCCGCGGCGGTGGATCGGGTGGCGCTTTGGTCGCCCACGGATCGGGATTCTCGGGCGGCGGCGGCGGTGGCGGTGGTGCTGGGGGCGGCGGTGTCTCGGCCGCGTACGGATCGGACGGCTGCGAGGGTGCCTGCCGGTTCGGATCGTTCGGATCGGATGGATTGGTCCACTGCTCACCACCGGGCGGACCTTGCGACGGCTGTGACGCCGGTCCCGCCGGCTGCTTGTCGGGGTAGATCGGGCCGCACGCGGTGACGGCCACGGCAATCCAGCTCAGGCGCTTCATTCGTCCTCCATACGGCCATAACGATCATGGCACGTCTGCGGCGCATCGGCTGGGCTTGAAACTTCGGGATTGCCGGTCCAAGTTCTGCCCCGTGCGTACGATCGTTGCGGAGACCACGTCGTCGGCTACCACGGACGGCATTCGTGTGCGTGTGCAGTCACAGTACCTGCCCGAGCAATCCGAGCCGGCGAGCGATCGCTACGTGTTCGCGTACACCATCACGATCGCGAACGAAGGCAAGCGCACGGCGCAGCTCCGCACGCGGCACTGGATCATCACCGACGCCCGTGGCTCGGTCGAAGAGGTCCGTGGCGATGGCGTGGTCGGCGAACAACCTCGCCTGTCACCCGGTCAGAGCTTCCAGTACACCTCCGGCTGTGTGCTGACGACTCCCGTCGGGACCATGCACGGCACGTATCGGATGTGGTGCGATGACGGCAGCAGCTTCGATGCGGTGATCGCGCCGTTCTCCCTGGCCTCGCCGTTTGCGGGCCGGGACGATCTCAACTGAGCGCGTTTTCGCCCACTTACCATCGGTCGGCGATGTAGGTAAAATCGCGCAAAACAAAACGCAAAGCCTTGGTCTAGGCTACGCGTCTAACGCTTTGTCCGTGGCGAACGTCCCCCCTATGACCCATGCCGAGCGCGAGGCTGCGACCGCGAATGCGCTCGTGGATGCCGCGAAGGCCGGCGATCAGCGCGCGTTCGAAGCGCTGGTGACCCGCTATCGCAAGCGGATCTTCGCGCTCGCCCTCCACATCACGGGCTCGGCGAGCGAAGCCGACGACATCACGCAGGAGGTCTTCCTCAAGGCCTATCGCGCGCTCGCGGACTTCGAAGGCCGCAGCCAGTTCTTCACCTGGGTCTACCGGATGACGGTCAACCGCTCGCTCAACGCGCGTCGCGACCGCGCCCGCCGCGGTGAAGCCGACCTCGACGATCCTCGTATCGAGATGGCCGTCGCGGTCGACGCCCGCAGCAATCCGAGCCGCGCCGCGGAGCTCCGCCAGACGTACGTCCGGCTGCTGCGCGCCCTCGATGCACTTCCGGTCGACATGCGCACGACGGTGATTCTCGTGTCGATGCAGGGCATGTCGCACGGTGAAGTCGCGGTCATTCAAAACGTCAGCGAAGGCACGATCGCGTGGCGCATGCACGAAGCGCGACGTCGCATGCACGAAGCGATGGCGCCCGAGAAGTTGCAGCGCAAGCGCGACCTCTCCGCGGATCTGATGCGCGCGCTCGGCGAGCACGGGCTGCTCGTTCCAGTGATGCCCAAGGGTCGCGCGTAGGTTTCTTTGGTCGCGGCGGAATAAAACAGATCGCATCTGGTGGCAGCGCGTTTTCGCCTGCGATGAGAGCGCTGATCGCAGCCAGCTTGCTGGCTTCCCTGTTGTCGCCCGCACCGACCCACGCCTTCTGTGGGTTCTACGTGTCGGGCTCGAACAAGAAGATGTTCAACGACGCGACGCAGGTCGTGCTGATGCGCTCGGGCACCCGCACGGTGCTGTCGATGCAGAACGACTATCGCGGTCCGCTCGAGGACTTCGCGATGGTGATTCCGGTGCCAGTCGTGCTCAAGCCGACGGACGTCCGCGTCGTTCCCAAGGCGGCGTTCGATCACCTCGACTCGCTCGGCTCGCCACGGCTCGTCGAGTACTGGGAGCAGGACCCTTGCCCGCCTCCCGCGCCGCCGGAACCGAAGTACCTCGAACGCGCCTACAGCAGGAACATGCCGAAACCCCAGATGGTGCAGCCGTCGTCGGCGCCGACCTCGATGGATGCCGCCGATCGCAACGACTCCAGGCGCGAGAAGGCGCGCCCCTCGGTGCCGCCGAAGCTCGCGAGCTTCTCGGTCAACCCGCAGACGGTCACGGCCGATCTCGAGACCAAGCTGACGTGGTCGTACAGCTTCGCGAACGAGCCGTGGCCGCCGCCGGCGTGCTCGGTCGATCATGGGGTCGGTCAGGTGTGGCCTGGTGCGCAGAAGCCGCTCACCCTCGCTGCCAGCTCGAACCTCAAGCTGACGTGCGTCAACGCCGCCGGTAAGGACAGCAAGGAAGCGCGCGTCAACGTCGTCAAGATCGAGGCGAAGTTCGATGTCGCCGAGTACCAGATCTTGATCTTGTCGGCCGCCGAAGCCACCGGCCTCGAGCAGTGGCTCAAGCTCAACAACTACAAGATCCCCGACGACGCGGAGCCGCTGCTGCGCCCGTACATCGAGTCGGGCAGCAAGTTCTTCGTCGCGCGCGTCAACCCGAGCAAGGTCAAGATGGTCGATGGCCGCGCGGCGCTCTCGCCGATCCGCTTCCACTACGACAGCGAAGAGTTCTCGCTGCCGATCCGCCTCGGGATGGCGAACTCGTCGGGCAAGCAGGACTTGATCGTCAACATCGTGTCTCCCGACAAGCGCTACGAGGTGGCGAACTACAAGAACGTCATGATCCCGACGAACTTCGACGTCAAGCCGCAGGTCAAGGAGCGGTTCGGCGAGTTCTACGCGGCGCTGTTCGACAAGACGATCGAGAAGAACCCCGGCTCGGTGGTCACCGAGTACGCATGGACGTCACAGCCGACCGCCGTGCAGCAAGGCATCTACGGCGTGACCTGCGATCCGTGCCCCTCGGTCATCCCGGATGACCAGGACATGATCCAGCTCGGCGGCGACATCATCGGTGGCGCGGTCAAGCAAGGCGGCTTCGTGCTGACGCGCCTGCATGCACGCTACGGCAAGACGGATATGAAGGACGATCTCAGGTTCCGCGAGGCGAAGCCGATCACCGGTGGTCGCGAGGTGTGGAGCAAGTACGGGCTCGAGTACGGCGCGCAACCCGCCGCGCAGAACAACTTCCAGGCGCGCTATGCGATCCGTTACTGGTGGACGGGCCCGATGCGCTGCCAGAACCCGAAGCGCGGCGTCTGGGGCGGTCCCCCGAGCGGCGCCCAGAATCAGGTGATCGCGGCGAGCAAGACCGCGTTCGCTCCGCGCGGCAAGCTGCAGCTCGCGGGCGTCATCAAGCGAGATCTCTGGGAGCTTGGTATCAAGAAGTACACGCCACCTCCCGCTGCACAGAAACCGCCGGTCGTCCCCGCGACCAAGAAGGTGATGTGGCTCGGTGCCGGTGGCTTCGCGGCGCTGCTCGCGATCGGTGTCGGCTCGCTGGTTCGCAGGCGCCGTCGCCCGGTCAACTGAACATCGGGCCGCCCTTGTCGAGAGCACGTGCGAACGCCGGTCGCGCTCTGCACTTGTCGACCCACTGCTGGATCTTCGGCGACAGCGTGAACTGCGTGCCGCGCGACAGGATGCCTTCCATCGCGTAGATCATCTGGAAGTCGGCGATCGAGATCTCGTCGCCCGCAAACCACGCGTGCTTCTCGAGGTGATCGCCGATGAACGTGACGTGGCGAGTCAGGTTCGGGTCGATGAAGTCACCCGACACCTTGGAGACGATCGCGTTCGTGATCGGCCGGACCAGGAACGGCGCGCCCGTCTTGATCTTGCCGAAGATCAGCTTGAGCAGCAGGAAGGGCATCAACGAGCCTTCCGCGTAGTGCAGGAAGTAGCGGCAGTCGCGCGCGGCTTGCGTACCCGCCGCGGGCCGGAACTTCCCGAACTTGTCGGCGAGGTACTCGAGGATCGCACCCGACTCGGCGTGGACACCGTCATCGACAACGACGGGCGACTTGCCGAGCGGATGGATCCTCTGCAGCTCGGGTGGCGCGAGGAACGTCTTCGGATCGCGGTCGTACTTGACGAGCTCGTAAGGAACTTCGAGCTCTTCGAGGGCCCACAACACGCGGTGCGAGCGCGATTGATTCAAGTGATGGACGGTGATCACGACCGGGCTGTTAGCACGATCTGAGTGGGCAGATCGCTTGCACGGGGTAGCGGGTCGATAGAGATTCGGCGGATGCGAGGACCATTGTACGGACTCGGGCTCGGGTTGCTGCTGGCCTCCGGCTGCTCGCTCCTGCCCAATTCTAAGGAGGGCGCCTTCCCGACGGTCGACATCCAGGGCGTGCGTCCGCCTCCGCAACAGCGCATCGTGCTGCTGCCGTCGACCATCGTGATCTCCGACAAGATCCAGTTCGAGGTCAACAAGGCCGACGTCAAGTCGGTCTCGTTCCCGCTCCTCGACGAGGTCGTCACGGTGATGAAGGCCAACGCGCAGATCGAGCTCCTGCAGGTCGAAGGCCACACCGACACCACCGGTGCCGCCGACTACAACACCAAGCTCTCGCAGCAGCGCGCCGAGGCCGTGATGAAGTACATCTCCAGCAAGGGCATCCCCGGCTCGCGGCTGACCGCGAAGGGCTTCGGTCCCGACAAGCCGATCGCCGCCAACGACACGCCGGACGGTCAGGAGATGAACCGCCGCGTCGAGTTCAACATCGTCAAGCAGGGCCCGATCAAGACGATCGTGACGGACTAATCATATGACCAAGCTCTTCCCCATCCTCCTCGTCGCCGTCGCCGCCGTCGCCTCGGCCTGCAAGTCGGGCAACCCGCAGCTCCGCCAGGACATCTCTGCCGCCGTCGCGAGCACCAAGCCCGGCCTCGACCAGTGCTACAACCTCGCGCTCGCGCGCAATCGCCGCATCGGCGCCGGGTTCTTCACCGTCGACGCCGTGATCGAAGGCGCGACCGGCCAGTTCAAGGACGTCGTGGTTCGCCGCGACGAGGTCCAGTCGCCGGAGGTCCGGCAGTGCGTCGTGACGACGATGCGCTCGCTGTCGGTCAAGCCGAGCGGCCAGACCAATACGCAGGCCTCGTTCGCGTTCCGGTTCACCGCAACGCAGGCGCAATGACGAAGACCCCCACGCGCTCGGTGACCCACGAGGACATCGAGATGCGGCGGTTGTCGTCGATGGGGCTCGAGCTCGAGGAGATCGCGGTCGACGGTGCCGTGCAGTTGTCGGCGCTGATCGAGCTCGCCGAGGATCGCGGCCGCCCGCCGAGCCACTATCTCGCCGCGGTCGCACTCGCGACGTCCGACGACGACGACAAGCCATACCGGGTCGAGCCCTCGGCGCCGACGACCGTTCGCGTGTGTGCCGGCAACTGCCAACGGTGGGGCGCGCTCGACGTGCTCGACGCCCTGGTCGAGCGCTGGCAGCAGCGCAAGGACGTGGCGATCGTGCCGGTCAGTTGTCTCGATCGCTGCGAGCAAGCCGCCGCCTGCGAGATCGAGGGCAGCCACGGCAAGCTGGTCGTCGCACCCGCGAACCCTGCGAACGTCACCGAAGCGCTCGACACGCTGCTCCCCTGAGCATTCCACCCGTGTGGACGCGCGCTGATCCCGCTGCTGGTGATCGCGCTCGGTTTCTTCGTCCCGCCGATCGTTCGCGGCAAGATGATGTTTACGAGGCTGCCCCCACGCTGCGCGCCCTCGGGCAGCGCGCGGCCTGACGCTCGATACACTTCTTCACCGAGTCGCACCTGTCGCAGGCCACTGGTTCAGTAGCTAGCAGAAGTACTTGGCGCTAGCCTGCGAGCACGTGCTGCGCCTGTCCAAGGTCAACAAGTACTACAAGGTCGGCACGCACAGCCTGCACGTGCTGCGCGACATCGAGGTCGAGGTCGCCGACGGCGAGTTTGTCGCGATCATGGGCGCGAGCGGCTCCGGCAAGTCGACGCTGTTGAACATCCTCGGCATCCTCGACGAGTACGACTCCGGCGAGTACTGGCTCGGCGACACGCTGATCCGCGATCTATCGGAGAAGCGCAGCGCGCACTACCGCAACCGCTTCATCGGCTTCGTGTTCCAGTCGTTCAACCTGCTGCCGTTCAAGACGGCACTCGAGAACGTCGCCCTGCCTCTCTATTACCAGGGCGTGTCGCGACGCAAACGGAATCAGATCGCGATGCAGTATCTCGAGCGGGTCGGCCTCCGCGACTGGGCCGAGCACGTCCCCGCGGAGATGTCGGGTGGCCAGAAGCAACGCGTCGCGATCGCTCGTTCGCTGATCGGCAAGCCGCGCTTGATCCTCGCCGACGAACCGACGGGTGCGCTCGATAGCGAGACCAGCAAGCAGATCATGGATCTGATGACCGAGATCAATCAGTCGGGCATCACCGTATTGATCGTGACGCACGATCCAGAGGTCGCCGTGCGTTGCCAGCGCACGATCCGACTCAAGGATGGCGTCGTCGTCGCCGATGGTGACGTCGCCGCGCTATCGAACCCGCGGATGGCCGCGGTGGTCGAACCCAAGGTCGAGGTGTAATGCTGTCCTGGGATCGCTGGCAGGAGGTCTTCGACACGATCCGCCGCAACAAGCTGCGGACCACCCTGACGTGCATCAGCGTGGCGTGGGGTATCTTCGTGCTGGTGTTCCTGCTCGGGCTCGGCAACGGGCTCGACCACGGCATGCGCAAGAACTTCGCGAAGGACGCGACGAACGGCGTGTGGATGTGGGCGAGCAAGACCAGCGTGCCCTCCGGCGGCTACGACATCGGGCGCCGCATCAAGTTCGAGAACGTCGACTACGATCACGCGAAGGGCGTCAAGGGCATCGATCGCATCGCCGGTCGGTTCTTCGCCAACGGCGTCGCGATCGTGCGGTACGAGGACAAGTCGAGCAGCTTCGAGATGACGGCGACGCACCCCGATGCGCTCTACCTCGAGGCGCACACGATCATGCAGGGCCGGTTCTTGACGCCGATCGATCTGGTCGAGCGTCGCAAATCCGTGGTGATCGGTCACGTCGTGCAGCGGTTCCTGTTCGACGACGGCGCCGATCCGATCGGTAAATGGATCTCGATCAGCGGCGTGCCGTTCCAGATCGTCGGGGTGTTCTCCGATGAAGGAGGCGACGAGGCCGAGCGCCGCCTCTATGTCCCGCTGACCACCGCGCAGCTCGCGTTCAACGGCGAGAACAAGCTCAACATGCTGCAGTTCACCGTCGGTGAAGCCGGGCCCGAGGAGGCGCAGGCGATCATCGACCAGGTGATGGGCCAGCTCTCGGAGAACCACAACTTCGAGCCCACCGACAAGCAGGCGGTCCGCGTTCGCAACAACATCGAGGGCTTCAGCCGGTTCCAGAAGCTGTTCTGGATGATCTCGGTGTTCGTCACCGTGATCGGCCTCGGCACCCTCGCTGCCGGTGTGGTCGGCGTCTCGAACATCATGATGATCGCCGTCAAGGAGCGCACCAAGGAGATCGGGGTGCGCAAGGCGCTCGGCGCGACGCCGATCTCGATCATCACGATGATCATCCAGGAGGCGGTGTTCCTGACCGCGATCTCTGGCTTGCTCGGCCTGTCCGCCGGCGTCGGCATGCTCGAGCTCGCCGGGATGGCGAACAGCGACTTCCTGGTCAACCCGAGCGTCGACGTCTCGACCGGCATCAAGGCCGCGCTGTTCCTCGTCGCGGCGGGCGCCCTCGCCGGCTACTTCCCCGCGCGCGCCGCTGCACGCGTCAACCCGATCCACGCACTGCGAGACCAATGAAACGAGCGGGCTAACAAGGTGTTCGATCTCGATAAGTGGAAAGAGATCTTCGCGACGCTGCGCAGCAACCGCCTGCGCACGTTCCTCACCGCGTTCGGCGTGTTCTGGGGAATCCTGATGCTGATGGCGATGCTCGGCTTCGGCTCGAGCATCAAGAGCGGCAGCCAGAAGCAGATGCGCGGCATGGCCACCAACATGCTGTTCATGTGGGGCCAGGTGACGAGCGAGCCGTACGAAGGCTTGCCGCCAGGCCGCCAGGTCCGGTTCGATACCGACGACATCGGCATCCTGCGGCGCCTGCCGTCGATCGAGTACCTCGCCCCTCGCCTGTCGCTCGGTGGCTGGCAGAGCAGCAACGTCGTCAGCTACGAGAGCAAGAACGCGACGTATACGGTGATGGGCGACTTCCCCGAGCTCAAGCACATCGTCGCGTTCCAGTACGACGCCGGTCGGTTCGTCAACGAGCGCGACATCGCCGAG
>JBBQJJ010000023.1:0-37902 GCA_038325805.1 Haliangiales bacterium | reverse complement strand
CCACCACAACCCATCACAAGGAGGACGACGCAGAGAGACTTCACGCGCACCAGCCTATCGGCAGTCGAGTCGACAAACCAGCCGCGTTCCGAGCAACGCGCTGGACGGGCTCACGTTCGTACCAGATGTCGCCGGCGGTAGCGGCTCAACTACCGGGCGCGATCAGGTTCACGAGCCAGTGAAAAAATGCCGTCGTCGGTCCGCGGACGTGTGTCAGGTGGCCAGTGAGCGAGTGCGCCTGCGTCGCGTAGTTCAGCGCGAGGCCGAGCACCAGCAGATTCGAGGTGGTGACGAAGAGGAACGAAAAGATGCTACCGGCCTCGCGGTGATCCCCGTAGTGACGGTGAACGCTCGACCAGTTCCCGATCACGTTCCACGCGAGCATGAAGCCGAGCAGTCCGGAGATGATCTGCGGATCATGCACCCAGCAGGCGAGCACCATGACGATCAGCGGGAACAGCGGCACGACGAACGGCGCGATGGCGATCAGCCAGTTGCCTTTTCCCGCGTAGCCGACATGTCCACCGGCACGGAGCGAGCGCAACCCGGTGACGCGGTGACCCGAAACCAACGCGAACAGGGCGTGGGTCAACTCGTGCTGGCACGTGACCAGCGGATGGCGCGAGGTCTTCGGTCGCAACCCGATGAGCCAGATAACCACGAACGCTGCAGCTCCGACGAGGAGCGGGACGAGCGCACCCGGTCGATCTGCGAGATCGCGCGCCACGAAGCCAAGCGCATAGACCACGCCCGGCAAGAAGATCAGGCTCAAGAAGCCGAGCGGCCACTTCAACCACCCGATGATCCGGTCGAGCCACCCCACCACACTCATGCGAATGCCCTCAGAACACCAACAGCGTGAAGCTTGACGCGAGTAAGGCACCGACCGCGGCGAGGAGCGCGAGCTGATAGGTCGACGCCCTCGGTGCGGCTGAGTGCTGCGGCTCGTGCGCGCAGCGGGACCCTGATGATGCCGCGCGAGCTCGATGCGTAGTCGACGTCCGGAGCTCGGTGGTAGGAGAGCAGGAGCAGATTCGCGATGGTAAGGCGTTCGAAGATGTTGTTGTCGCGAGAGAGCTCGTCGCCTGCGCCGATCGGACGGAAGCTTGCCATGGTGCGACAGTAGCCCCTCCATGTTGCTCCGGCGCGTTCTGAGTACGAGTTGCGAACGCGGATCACTCGCAGCCGTGCCCGGCTCGATGTTCCGAGATCACGAACCGTTTTCGGGCAACCTGCCCGTCGCGTCAGGCGACGACGAGCAACGCGCGGACCACCGAGCGCACGTGGTCGGCGCCGAACGGCTTCGCGAGGACGGGATTGGGGACGGCATCGAGGAACGTGGCCGCGTCCGGCGTCAACGTGCCGCCCGTCATGAATGCGAACCTGCGCGCCTGCTCTTGGTCGTGCCGCGACAGCTCGGCATGGAACTCGATGCCCGTCATGTGCGGCATCATCACGTCGCACAGGATGACGTCGAACCGATCACCGTCGAGAATCCGCGCTAGCGCCGCGCGACCATCCTCGACGACATCGACGTCGTGGTCGCTCAGGATCCGGCGCAGAACGTGCGCGAGCGCCGCTTCGTCCTCGACGATCAGGATCCGTCCGCGCTGCAGTTGATCCGTGAGCGGCGTGACGATGGGCTCCGGGTGATCAAGGCGCTTCGCGACCAGCTGGGAGAGCCGCTCGGTGGCGCGGCGCGCATCGCCGAGGAACGACTCGACCTCGTGCTCGCGATCGAGCTGTCGATCGAGGCCCGTGACCTGTCCATCCACGAGCTCGAGGCACAGGCGGAGGGCGGTCAGCTGGCTGTTGAGCTCGTGCGCGAGCTGTTCGGTCAGCAGGCGCGTCACCGTGGCGTGCTCCGCCAGCTCACGTCGCCGGCGCTCGAGCACCACGGCGAGCTCGTCGGTGCTTGCGATCACGTCGCGCACACCCCGCCGGATCAGCGCGACGGCATCCTCCGGCTTGACCGCGGGCGCGACCACCACGACGGATAGGCCGGGTACCCCGAGCCACCCGAGCGCACTGGCCGCATCGCAAACGATGAAGTTCCATCGAGGATCGACCGGGGTCAGGGGCACGATCGGCTCGAGCACGACCTCGAAGCCGGCGCGCTCGAGGCTGCTTGCCAGGCCGGGCTCGCTCGGTGCGACGAGCATTGCGACAACGATCGTCACCTGGTGCCCAACATTCGCTCGATTGAACCGTGAATGCGCGCGGATGACCGTACGTAAAAGTACGGACAATCAGTATCAATGGCGTCGAGCGCGACCGATCCGAACGGCGACGGTGCCGACCGGCGGACGGCGGCGAGTTCGAAGCGCCTACGATCTCTCACTACTGACGCGTCGGATCTGAGGCCGGCGTTCGAGGTCACGCGCCGGTCGCGAGCGTCATCACGCTCCGGCTTTTCGCCGCGAGCGCGAGCATCCTGGATGCGGTGATGCCGGAACTCGGGGGACGCGGCGCCTACGAGCAACTCCGGGCGCATCGTCCTTGCATCGACGTGTCCTGTTCGCGACAGGCTACGGCGCCGACGAGCTCACCGATCGCTTCCTCGCCACGACCGACGTCCCGCTCGCCCGCAAGCCGTTCCACCAGATGTCGTCGACAGTAGCGGCTCAACTACCGGGCGCGATCAGGTTCACGAGCCAGTGAAACCCTGCCGTCGTACGCGAGCGTTACATAGGCTGAGGCGCTGGAGGACGAGCCTCAGGATTGGCTCCATCTCGAGAATCAAGCGTGCGAAGCTTTGCAGCGCCGTGAAATGCTGCATCCCGTTACTGGCCTTGTTCGCATGCAACGGTGGTGGTGGTCAATCACCACCACCGGGATGCCCGCTTGTTGCGATCGCGCCACTCGGCGTGACCATCGACGAACGTTGTCTGGGTAGCGGTGGCTGCGTCGAGTATCCACGGCTTCGGGGTCGCATCGGCCCTCAGCCGCAGCTCGCTGCCTCGTCTCCGAATTCGATCTGGATCGGCGGCAACGGCGAGCTGCTTCATTGGGATGACAGCGGACTCCACACCGAAGTCGATACTGACAGCGGCAGCCCGTTCAAGGACTTGTCCGACCGTTGTGGCGAGGTCATGGCGCGCACCGCCGACGGGCGCATCGTGCGGCGGGTCGGCCCCGGCGATTGGATCGATGACCACCTTCCCGAGCCAGCGCAGCGTCTCGCCTTCAGCGGCGGCGACACGTGGGCGCTGGGATCCAGCGGCGTGTGGCACCGCGATGCCAGCGAATGGACGTTGGCCCTGGCAGATCCAACCGCGGTGCGTATCGTCGCCTCGACCACCGACAAGGTGTGGGTCGCCGCCGCTGCTGGGACGCTCTACTTCGACGGCGCTGTCTGGACCCTCCAGTCGGACGTAGCGTTCCCGGTTGGTGCAGGGTTGGCGCCTGTCGATGGCTCGGAGCTATGGGTCGTCTCCCCGACAACGGGCGTTCTGACGGTCGTGCGCCACTCCTCGACCGGACGCGAAGAGCTCGAGATCACGGTTTCCCCGAATTCGCTCGACCCGGTCTCGATCATTGGAACGACCGCCGACGACATCACCGTGTTTTTTCGCAACCTGCGTTTCGAGTTCGACGGTCTGGACCACTTCGAGTCGTTCATCGGAGCCACGACGCTCGGCGTGGTGACCGCCGGGGAGGCCCGGATTGCCATCGATGCGGCGCCTGGGACCGTCGATGTCAAGCGGACTGTTGGCGTGGAGACAAGCTCGCTCTTCGCCCTGATCGGCGCGGAGCCGTCCGACGCCCCGTCCACAACGGGTCCGTGGGGCGTGTCTCCCACCAAACTCTGGCATCGGGATGCGGGTGCGTGGACAGTTGTCGACTTCACCGGACCGAGCGTTCGCAATCTGATCGTCGACGCCGCAGGGCTGCCGTGGTGGATCGACGGTGGGGAGCTGGTGCATCGCGATGCGAGTGGAACGCGCACGTCGCATGGCCCGGCAGCGCTTGCCTGCGCGCGTCCGAACGGTCAGATCGTCGCCGCCATCGATGGCTCGTTCCGCGTGTTCGCATCCGATGGAACCGTGGTCTCGCAGATGGCAGTCCCCGAAGGGATCGATCTGTCGATCGAGATGGCGTGCCCTGACGATACCGAGGTCTGGACAGGCTTGTTCAGCAGCGACGCGGCGGGAGCTGCATCCCACGCGTGGTCGAACGGCAATCGCGCGATTGCTGTCGCGCCCGACGACATCTGGAGCGTCCATCCCGGCCTCCCGTTCCAGACCGTCAGTCACCGGTTTGGGGGGCTCGTCCGCACGTTCGAGCTTGGAGTCCCGCTCCTCGATGTCGCCGCTAGCGGCGAGACCAACGTGTGGGTGGTCGGTATGCAAGGCACCGCGTTCCACTGGAACGGGACCGTGTTCGTTGGGCACCCGACCGGATCGAACGACACGCTGGTCAGCGTCCAGCCGGTAACCCCCGCCGATGTCACCGCGGTCACCAACACCGGCGAGGTCTTGCACTGGAACGGCAGCACGTGGTCGCGCACCGGCACGCCGCTCGATCCCCAAGGTGCGATCTTCGACGCCGTGATCGTGTCCACATCGGAAGGCTACGCGGTTGGCATTGACGCTGTGGGAACCCGGTTGTTCACGTTCAATGGCACGAGCTGGACGCCTTCGACGATCACCACCACACAACGCGGGTCGGTCCTCACCAGCGAGCTGTTCTATCGATCACCGACGGACATGTGGTTCTTCGATCACACCACCGTGTTCCGTCTCGCGGGCGCGGTGTGGACGCAACAGACTGGGATCCCCAACGAACCCGGTTTCCCGCTCACGGCGTTCACCTTGACGGCTACCGATGCCTACGTGTGGAATTCGCTCGGTCAAGTGCTTCGGGATACCGGCGCGAATCAGTGGGCGGAGGTCGCGGCGATCCCGTCGAATGCCAACGTCGCGACCCTGGTCTCGATCGGAGGTGGCGAGCTGTTCGCCCACGACGTCACGCCGTTCCGGATCGGTGCGACAACCTATGAAGTCGATCAGATCCAGGGCCTCCGCGAAGTGCGGCGCACGAGCGACGGAACGCTTCATATCGTCGATGGCACCGGCGAGATCTGGAAAGACGCCGGCAACCATCGGTTCGTCCCCGCAGCCACGGTCCGTGTCGGTGACGTGTTCGCCGCACGCCTGATCTCCGAAACGAACGTGTGGGCGCTCGCCAACAGCAAGTTGTTTCACTTCGACGGTGCCACGTGGGGGGTGAGCCTCACACCCTTGATCGTCGCGCGTTCGCTGGATCTGGAGGGCGAGACGATCCGGGTGAGCGGAGACTCGTCGGTGATCCGCTTCGGCCCCTGATTCCCAGATCCTCCGGTCCGCCGTGCTCGACCGCGACCTGCAACTCGGAACGCCTCCGCGAGGTTGGGAATTTTCAGTCGATCGCTGGCTAACGACTTGATCTGGATGGCGATGACGCGCGCCGCGTCGACGGCCCGCCGATCAGTTGAACATCGAGCGCCGGTACGGCAGCGAGAAGTGGACGCCGACCACCTTCCACGCGCCGTCGATCTGCAGCGCATACAGCGTCGCGCGCATCTTCGTGGTCTTGCCCTTCACCATCCACGCGACATTCGCGGCCGCGTAGCCCCACGTAGCGCTACGAACCTCGCGCGGTTTGCCGTCGATCGATAGCGCCAGCTTGGCCCACGATCCGAGCAGCTTCTTCGCGGCGGCGGGGCCGACCGCACGCTCGGACATCTCGGTGCCGAGCACGACGATCGATGGTTCGTCGTACAGCGTCTTCGCGATCGCCCCGGGATCGATCAGCAACTTCGAGAGCGGGCCGGCATCGGTGGTTGTCGCCAGTGGGTCGACTTCACCGAGCTCGCCCCGCCGCTCGCGCACGGGATCGTCGACATGCATCGCGACCACCTTGCCAGTCCCCGAGGATCGCCCACGGCTGCTTGATGTCGACCGTCGTCCACGTCGCGTCGCCCTTGGTGCCGGTGGACGGCTTGCCGACGACGAACGGGTCGAAGCTCGCGTCGTCGTCGCCGTGACGGGCAGGAACACGTGCGCGTCGGGCTGGAAGTGGCTGGCCATCGGCGCGTCATCCGAGAGTTGCGACTGCACATCGGCGGCCGTGACGACCGGGACCAAGCAAGAGAGCGGCGAACAAATAAGTCATCCGCCACTGACGACGGGCAGCTCGATGAAGCTTGCTTGACCCGCCTGGTGATAGATCCGCTGCGTCGCCTTGCGGTAGTCGCCGGGCTTCGCCAGGAAGATGTTCGGCACGAACGTCTGCGGATTGCGATCGTAGAGCGGGAACCAGGTCGATTGCACCTGGACCATGATCCGGTGGCCCGGCAGGAACACGTGGTTGGCGCTCGGGAGCGCGAACTTGTACGGCAACGGCTTGCCGGCGACGAGCGGCTTCGCGACCTCGAGGCTCTCGCGATAGCGCCCTCGAAAGATGTCCATCGAGATCCCGAGCTGATAGCCGCCGAGCTCGTGGTGGTAATGAACCTCGGGCGGGTAGACATCGATCAGCTTGACCACCCAGTCCGAGTCGGTACCGGAGGTCGACGCCACGAGGTTCGCGATCGGCTCGCCGCTGATCTTGACGGGGGCGGTGAGCACGTCCGTCGTGTACACCAGCACGTCGGTTCGACTCGCGGCGTGTCGCTGATCGGTGACCAACCAGTGGCGCCATAACCGACCCTCATCCTCGTCGGGCGTGATGGGGCGGTTGACGTACGGCACGGGCTTCGCCGGATCCGAGACGTACTCGTCGTAGCCGGCGCCGGTCCGGGTGAAGGCAAGCTTCGAGTTCGGGGCGAGGTAGAGCGGCGTGGGCTTGATCGAGCACCGCTCGCAACCGGACGGCCACGATCGGAGCTTCCTCCACTTGTTGGTGCCGGTCTCGAACGCCATCACCGGCGCGACGTCGGACTTGGGCGCGCTGTCTTTGAGATAGTGGTCGAGGAACGGCAGCAAGATCTCGCGGCGGAAGGTCAGGCTGGTGTCGCTGTCGAACCGGATCGCACCGAGCGCGTTGCCGTCGCGGGTCGGCTGGCCGTGATGCCACGGGCCGATCACGAGGAACAGCTTGTCGTTCGCTGTGTCCTTCGGCTCGAGCGCCTTGTACACGGCGATCGCACCGTAGATGTCCTCCTGGTCCCACAGGCTGTGGACGAGCATCGTCGGCACGGTGAGCGGCTTCGCCGCGAGCACGCGATCGAGGGCCTGATCGCGCCAGAACGCGTCGTAGCTGGGATGCGCGACCAGCTTGTTCCAGAACCCGAGTCGATCGAGACCGCGCCGGCGCGCCATGTCACCCGCAGATCCGGTCTCGAGATACGCCTCGTAGTCGTCGTGGTGCGACGACCACCACTTGAGGTCGTTCTTGCGCGTCGCCTCCTGGTTGTAGATGTACGACATGTTGATCTGGCGAAACGCGCCGTTGTGGAACCAGTCGTCACCCCGCCAGCCATCGACCATCGGGTTCATCGGCACCGAAACCTTGAGCGCCGGGTGCGGGTCGACGATCGCCATCAACGGCGTGAAGCCGTTGTACGAGATCCCGATGATGCCGACCTTGCCGTTCGACTCCGGCACGTTCTTCACCAGCCAATCGATGGTGTCGTAGGTATCGGTCGAGTGGTCGACCGCCGTCGGATTCTGCGGTCCGCGCAGCGGGCGGTTCATGACGTAGTCGCCAGTGGATCCGAACTTGCCGCGAACGTCCTGGATGATGCGGATGTAGCCACCCTCGACGATCGTCTCGACCAAATTATCGTAGCCCTCGATCGTCACGCCGAGGTGCGCGCTGTCGTTGTGGCTCGTCAGCTTGTCCGCGTCGTACGGCGTGCGGGTCAGCAGCATCGGCGCGCGCTTCGCGCCCTTCGGTACCAGGATCACGGTGTGTAACTTGGCGCCATCGCGCATCGGGATCTCGACCTCTCGTCGTGCGTGATCCCAGCCGTCATACGTCGGGACGAATGTCGCCGGAATCTCCGAGGGGAGTGTAGGGGTGGGCGGTGGCGAGGGCTTCGGTTGCGCGCCCGAGCGAACCGTCACCAGACAGAGACCCACCACGACCAGCGTACGAGCGAGAGCAGACATGGGCGCATCGTCGCATCAACGCCACGTTCGTTGTCGTCGGCGCCTGCCACTGAACGTACGCCAAGGATCCCCGCCGGCATGCGTGCGCTTCACGAACGTGGGAACGCGCCGGTCTTTATCGCGCGGACGGATTGTTCACGGACTCGAAGGCGCTGGCACTGCGGGCTTCGGAGCGGGCGTCGTCGGAGCGGGCGTCGTCGGAGCCGGCGCCGTCGGAGTGGGTGTTGTCGGAGCCGGTGTCGCCGGAGTTAGATCTGGCGTCGGTTGGCGCGCGACCTTCATGTAGCGGGTCTCCATGTCCTCGAGCAGCTTCTCGTCGGCCGGCGTCAGGATCTTACGCTTGCCCTCGGTGAGCACCTGCGGAAGCCCGGTACCTTCCGGCGTGGTCGGCAGCATCACGATCGTCCGGTTCGTCGATGCGCTGAGCGCGCGATAGACCTGCACCGCGCGCTGCTGCACGTACAGAGGATCCAGCGTCGCGCTGATGATGCGCTGCTGCTTGGCGACCTTGAGCGCCTCGAGCACGCGGATCGCCGCCTCCTTGGTGGTCTTCGCGAGCACGTAGTCCTGCCGCTCGAGCTCCTGCTGCTTGGCGATCTTCCGCGAGATCGCGGCGGCGACCTCCTTGGGGAACTGGATCTGACCGATGTCGACGCTCTCGATCGTGATCGGTGTGCCCTTGAACTTCGCGAGCAGCTTCTCGGAGATCAACGCGCGCACCTTTGGGGTCTCGAGCTGGATGTCGGTCGCCGACACGCGCGTCACTTGCTCGCGCACGATCGTGCGGAGCTGCTCCTTGACGTTCCACTCGTACCAGCTGCTACCACCCCACTCCTCGACGATCTCCTTGACCGAGCCGTCGAGCAGCTTGATCCGCGTATTGACCTCGAACGAGACGTTGAGGTTGTCGTGCGTGAGGAGCTGGAAGTCTTCCTTGTAGCTCTTTGCGCGCATGTCGACGTTCTCGGTGTAGAGCCGCCACGACACGCCGGTCGTTGCAGGGCCGCGCAGGCTCTGGCGGTACTCCATCTTTCCGAGGACGATCGGCTTGTTGTAGATGTAGCCCTCGAAGCCCGTCGGCACGTCGGGGTTGGTGCAGGCAGCGAGCGCCAAAACGATGATGATGATCCTGGTCATGACGTCCTACTTGGTGTCCGGCATCATGATGACGGGGGCGTTGCCGCTCTTGGTGTACGGGAACATCAGGAACGTGGTGTTCGGATGAGCGGCCATGTCCTCGATCGCGCGTAGCGCCTCGAACTGCAGGAACATCGGATCGAGCGTGGTGCGGATGATCTGCTGGGCGTCGGCGATGCCCGTGGCCTCCGCGATCCCGATCTCGATCTGTTTCTGCGCGATCCGGAGCTCGACGTCCTTGCGCTCGTTCTCCTCGTTGGTGACGAACTTCGCGACCACCGAGTCGACGACGCCTTGCGGGTACGTGATGTCACCGACATCGACGCTGAGGAACTCGATCGGCGTATCGGCGTAACGCGTCTTCATCTCGGCGAGGACTTCGTCGCCGATCCGCCGCATGTCGTCCTTGACCTCGAACACGTCGAGCTTCTGGACCTTGTCGCGCACGGTGGCGCGGTACTGATCGCGAAGGTTGTGCGCGTACCACTCCTCGCCGCCGTACTGCTCGACCACCTCGCGAACCTTGTCGGGGCGAAGCCGGACGCGCGCGTGGGCCTTGAGCGAGAGCTCGAGCCGGTTGCGCGTCGGGATGATCATGTCCTCGGAGAACGTCCGCGTGCGAACGTCGATGCTGGTCACCTCCTGGCGCCACACCCATCCCGTCGAGGTCGGGCCCTCCTGGATGCCAACGAACTCACCAGCGCCGAGGATCGGCTGGGATCGGATGTAGCCGACGTGGCCGGCAGGCGTGTGGTGATTCCCGCACCCGATCGCGGAGACTCCAATCGATGCCAGACCGACCACCACGATCCCGATCGCAACACTCAACTTCCGTCGTCGCACGACCCTCGCAGTCACGTTGTCACTCATAGCCCAGCCTCCAGCGTCGGTGTAGCTCGGAAGCCCTGGGGCACCAAGCAAACGCAGAGGGAGGATAGCCGAATCGACGCAGGGGCTCGGCGGGCAGGTTTCAGGTGCTCCGAGGGAAGAAGAGCTGGAGCGGAATCGAGACGCGGGCTGCCCAGCTGCGGGCGTCGTGGTGATGGTCCGTCCACGAGAGCAGGTTCAGATCTTCGCCGAGCCCGTAGCAGTGCTCGCGGAGCGCCCGGTACATCGCCCGCGTGTTGTGCACACCGTCGCGCGTGCTCGCGTCGAACTCGAATCCCGAGGCCGCGGCGCCGGAGTCGAGGTAGAGATTCGGGCGCGGGGCGGGACATGTGCCGCTGGAGACGAGCTTCACGATGAAGCGGTTGCCCCACCAGAACGACGGTGAAAGGCAGATCGCCCCGCCGAATACGTCGGGCCGGGTCCATGCACTCCACATCGAGAACAGCCCGCCGAGCGATGCGCCGAGCAGCACCGTCGAGGTCCGGTCGGGCAGCGTGCGGTATTCGGCGTCGACGAGCGGCTTCAATACCTCGACCATCCCGCGGAGATGGTCGGCCCCGCGGCCGCCGCCGTGAACCAGATCCGGCACGGGTGAAAGCCTCTCGAGGCGTTGTTCGCCGGTGTCGATGGAGACCACGATGATCTCGTCGAGCGCGCCGATGTCCCAGAGCTCGTCGAGCACGCGGTCGAGTCCCCAGGTGCCGAAAGGATCGGTGCCGTCGCTCCAAACGGCCTGGCCGTCCTGGGTGTAGAGCACCGGGTAACGTTGTTGATCCTGCTCGCCGTAGCTCGGCGGCAACCGGACGCGGATGTGGAGGGCGCCGCCCCACGGCAGATCGACGGTGCGGAGGCTCGAGAGCTCGCCCGCCGCGCGATCGAACGACGGTCGCAGCACCACCACGTCGCCACGGCCGATGACGGCGTTGCGGCCCATCATCCAGGCGCCGTCCTCTCGCACCAGCTTGACTTGCACCGGGTCGAAGTGCGGTACCGCGAGCCGAAAGATGCTGACGTCTCCGTCGACCTCATCGGGCGAGCGATCCGCGTACCAGTCAAGACCCGCGCCGCCGCCGCGCAGCGCGAGGCGCCCTCGGGCCCGTGGGTAGATCGCGCGGAGGACGGTCACTTCGTCGTTCGGCTCGGTGCGTGCGCGCGTCTCGGTGGTGGCCATCGTGCGCGTCCACCATACCGCCTGTCGTCCCTGCGCTGCTCTACGGAGATGCGGAGAGACCACGGCGGCCTCGCGCCGACTGAGCTCCGTGGACGCAGGACCGCTCGAGTCTTTCCTGATCAGCATGCTGTCGACGAGGAAGCCCTCGGCCTTGGATCTCGATGCGCCCGCTGGACTGGCTCGAGACGAACGGTGCGGTTCGACCGGTTGGTATGTTCGTCACCGTCCGCGGTAGAACGATGCATGGACTTCGAACAGTTCGGCGCGTTCTACCTCGGTAGTTCCGGCACGCCGGCCGAACCGCTGCTGTACGACTCGCGGGATCTCACGACGCACGCGGTGTGCGTCGGCATGACCGGCAGTGGCAAGACCGGCCTATGCCTCGCACTCCTCGAGGAGGCGCTGATCGACGGCATCCCGGTGATCGCGATCGATCCCAAGGGCGACCTCGGCAACCTGATGCTCACGTTTCCTTCGCTCACGCCCGACGAGTTCGCGCCGTGGGTCGGCGCGGGCGACCCGGTGAAGATCGCCGAGACGTGGCGCGCCGGCCTCGCCGCGAGCGGGCAGGGCCCCGAGCGGATCGCACGGTTGCGCGCCGCCGGGGAGGTCGCGATCTACACGCCGGGAGGCGACTCGGGGCTCCCGCTCGCGATCCTGAAGTCGTTCCGCGCGCCCAGCGCCGAGCTCGACGGCGAGGCGTGGCGCGATCGTGTGGAAGGCGCCGTCAGCGGGCTCCTGGCGCTCGTCGGGATCGCCGCCGATCCGATGAAGAGCCGAGAGCACGTCCTGCTGTCGCAGCTCCTCGACGGCGCGTGGCGTGCGGGCCGCGATGTCGAGCTCGCGACGTTGATCCAGAGCGTCGTCAAGCCGCCGTTCGCCCAGGTCGGCGCGTTCGACCTCGATACGTTCTTCCCGACGGCCGATCGCACCGCGCTCGCGCTCCAGCTCAACACGCTGCTCGCCTCGCCGAGCTTCGCGGCGTGGGCCAAGGGCGAGCCGCTCGACATCGACGCGTTGCTCCACACGCGTGACGGCAAGCCCCGTGTCGCGATCCTGTCGATCGCACACTTGTCCGACAGCGAGCGCATGTTCTTCGTGACGATCCTCCTGAACGAGGTGATCGCGTGGATGCGCGCGCAAGCGGGCACGTCGTCGCTGCGAGCGCTCGTGTTCATGGACGAGGTCGCGGGATACCTCCCACCCGTTGCGATGCCACCGGCGAAGAAGCCGATGCTGACGCTGCTCAAGCAGGCGCGCGCGTTCGGCGTCGGCATGGTGCTCGCGACACAGAACCCGGTCGATCTCGATTACAAGGCGCTGTCGAACGCCGGGACCTGGTTCCTCGGCCGCCTCCAGACCGAGCGTGATCAGCTGCGGGTGCTCGATGGCCTCGAGGGGGCGAGCGCCGCGGCGGGCGCAAAGCTCGACCGCGCCGCGATGTCCACGACGCTCGCCGGCCTGCAGCCGCGGCAGTTCGTCCTCCACAACGTGCACGACGATCAGCCGATCGTGTTCACCAGCCGCTTCGTGATGTCGTACCTCGCCGGCCCGCTCACGCGCACGCAGATCGCGTCGCTGATGAAGCCGCGCGTTCCGGCGACGAGCGACGAGCGCGCCGAGCCGCCAACGGCCGCGGGTACTGGCGCCTCGCCTTCGGCTCGATCGTCCAGCGAGGGCATGCGTCCGGTCGTCCCCGCCGGGATCGAGGAGCGGTTCGCGCACGCGTCGCAGATCGGTCCCGCGCTCGTCGGGACCGTGAAGGTCCACTACGCGCAGGCGAAGTCGAACATCGACGCGTGGCGCGAGCTGACCGTCGTCGCGCCCATCGACGCGAGTCTCGCAGGAGATGTGTGGGAGCGTGGCCTCGTCGTCGATCCCGCGCGACTCGCCGAGACTCATCCGGAGCCGGCCCCCGACACCGTGTTCGCGCCGCTCCCCGCCGGGCTGACCGGGAAGCTGGTCGACAAGCTCGACGAGCTCCTCGCAGCGTGGGTCTATCGCAACGCGCCGCTCACACTGTATTCCGTGAAGTCGCTCGACCTCGTGTCGAAGCCGACGGAGACCGAGGCGGCGTTTCGTGCACGGGTGGCGATGGCGGTACGCGAGGCGCGCGACGCCGCCATCGACAAGTGCCGCGTGAAATATGCGCCCAAGCTGGACGCGATCGCCACGAAGCAACGCGCGGCCCAGGAGCGGATCGCGCGCGAGCGCTCCCAGGCGACGACCGCCACCGCCGACACGGCGATCAACGTCGGCGCGTCGATCCTCGGCGCGCTGTTCGGCGGCCGGCGCACGACCGCGACGAAGGTCGCCTCCGCGGCGCGCAGCGCGACGCGCACCGCGCAACAACGCGGCGACGTCGCACGCGCGACTGCCGCGGCCGAGGTGATCGACGATCAGGCGACCGATCTCGCGGCCAAGCTCGAGGCCGACTGTGCGGCCATCCGCGACGCGGTGGCACCCGACGTGGACCGCCTCGAGATCCCGGCGAAGAAGTCCGACACCGTCGTGACCCGCGTCGCACTGGTCTGGCTCCCGGTGGAGTGAGCTCGTTGCGAGCCGCTACCGGCCACAGTCGCTCGCGGCGGGGCGCTGCGCGTCACAGGCGACGCCCACGTCGAGTGATCGTCGGCGTGAGCCATCCGGGTTGCGGAGACGCGCGCACTCTGAAAGCATGCGCTTCGGTTGGAGATCGCGATGCCAGACGAGATGACCCCAGATCAGGTGGCCGAGGGTGCCGCGTTGTTCGCCATGCTGAGCAAGCTCGCGCCGGAGATCCAGAAGATCAAAGGCGTTTCATCGAAGAGGTCTGCCGTCGGGATGGCGAAGCGACGGTTCAAGATCACGATCAAGAAGGATGACGAGGCCGTCAAAGCGCAGGTCAAGGCGCTGATCGCGAGTCAATGCGATCTCGAGGTCGACTTCATCGTGGAGAAGACGTAGGCGCCGCGACCCAACTGCGGCTGCGAGTTCCGGCGAACCGAGCTTGGGTCGGATGCAGCACTCCGCGGCGACCCGGCGCTCGACCTCGATGATGTCGACGTCGCCTCTCTCGCCGAGCATCGGTCGCCTCTCTCGCCGATCCAGCGCTCGGACGTACTCGCAAGCCATCCGACCGTTGGTGTCGCGCGAGCAACGCGATGTCTGTGCCGTTGCCGTAGCCGCGATCGAAGATGCCGAGCTCCGTCAGCTCGACGACGCCGCCGCACTCGCGCAATCGGAGGCCCTGCTCTCGGCGCCCCGCTCGACGCCTACGCAGCCGGCTGTTTCGCTACTCCCCGAACTGCCACCACTTCTTTTTCTTCTTCGGTTCGTCGGCCGGTGCCGGTGCCGGTGCCGGTGCCGCGGCCTCGCGAACCTCGACCGACTGCACGTTGTCGAGCTGCTCGAGGGTCGCTCGCCTCACGGTGTGCAGCAGGTGGATCGGTCCTTGTGTCGTCGCGGTCAGAAACGGCAGGTTGATTTCGGTCGACTGTATGTTGCGCAGCTCGATCACGCACTTGCTTGCGGCCTCGGCCATCCGCATCACGACGGTCTTGTCGGAGAGCGTCTCCGTCTTGTTCGCGGTATCGAAGCCGCGCAGCAGCGACTCGGCGAGCCTCGCCACGCGCTCCGCCTCGAGCTCGTCTCTCAGGTTGTGCGCTCGGGCCGCGACCACCGCGCGCAACGCGACGACCGGATCCTTCGCGGTCGAGCGGGCGTGATCCCACGCGAGCTCGGCGGCCGTCTTGATCCGCTCGTAGTCGCTCGGCGTCTGCGATTGCGGCAGCAGCTCCATCCGTGGCACACCAATCAGGTGTGTCGTGCCGCAGTACTCGCAGGCCACGAACGGTGAGTCGGCGGTGGGCGCTGGGAGTGCCCCCGAGCAACGCTTGCACACCAGGGCGTCGATCATCACGGCGATTCTAACCGCGGGTTCTCGTCGGCGATCAGGCAGCACAACACGTCGGAGCAAGAAATAGCCCGAGCCTCGGGCGCTCCGTCGCTCGCGGTCGTCGGATACGAACAAAATTGCGCTCGTAGGTAGGTAGCTCACTCCTACGGTCGAGACATCGGGCGATCCCGGCGCGCGGCGCGGCCATTCAAGTGCGATGTGCGCGCGCGTTCCACAGCAGGACGCTCGCGATCGTCGGGGCCAGCATCGCAACGACGATGACGGCGAGATCGACGACGCCGCGACGGCGGGGTAGGTCGTAGAGGATGGCCTGCAGGATCGTGATCACGGCGTCGGCGGTCACGGCGGTGGCCACGACATCGGCGAGCGGCTGGCGCCAGCGCCGCGCGAGGGCAAACAACCCGATGCCGAGCAGGACATCGAAGCCGACCCAGCCGTACTGCCACGCGGCCGACGGGAAGTAGTACGCGCTCGATGGCAGCGCGAGCAGCACGGTCCAGATCACGAGTAGCACCGCGAGTGCGCGCACCACGACCGCCGGCCCGCGGAGGAACGTCTCGAGTCCGAACCGCAGCAGCCCGCCGCGCGCGAATGCCCTCAGCGTGTCGAACAGCGCGACGAACGCGTTGCCGCGCGGCGGGTACGACAGCAGGATCGGATCCCACGAGCTCGGCTTGAACTTCGCCTTGAACGCGCGCAGGCCGTCGAAGTCGTAGAGCGAGCGACCGAGCCGGCGCGCGGCGCGCAGCCACGAGCTGACCTCGCCGGCGAGCGGCACGAGACCGAGCGTGACGACCGGCACTCCTTCGCTGGCTGCGGCGCGCATGCCGGCATTGACGAGCAACTCGATGGTGCCGTTCGGTGCGTCGGGGTCGCGAAGGAAGTCCTCGAAGAACCAGCCGCGGCGTGCGTAGATCGGGATGATGCCGAGGAACGCGACGACCTTCCCATCGCGCTCGGCGACGAAGTAGCGGCGCTCGCCCGGCAGGTTGAACGGATCGATCTGCACCAGGAAGCCCATCGGCGCGATCGGGCGCGATGCGAGCCAGCGCTCGATCAGTAGCTCGACCTGCGCACGGGTGGGGTGCTGCGGCGCGAGCTCCGCGACATCGATCGCGCGGACGGTGACGCCTTTGGCCCGCGCGCGGCGCAGCTGCTCGCGCAGGCTGCGGCTCTCGTCGACGACCCCGGCCCACGCCTCGGGCGTCCACATCGGCTGATCGCCGATCCGCAGCGACGGCCAGCCGGTCGCCTCGCGGAACCTGGGCTCGGTGCCGAACCACGCGGTGCGCCGACCTGCCTCGCGCGCCGCGGCGGCGAACTTCGTCGCGACGTCCGAGAGTCGCTCGGCGGGAGCGATCGGTGGACCGGCAACCACCCACGCGCGGCCGGTGTCGACGTAACCGACGCACGCATCGTCGCCGTCGAACCAGTAGTGGAAGCCCGGCTCGAGGATCTGGAACGACGTCGAGTTCCAGCCGTGCAGGCGCAGGAGCGCGAGCACGCGCTCCCGCTCGCTCACGGTTTCTCGCGGCCAAACACTGGGCGGATCCACTTGGGGAGAATGTACTCCCACGGCAGGACACGTTCGCGGCGATGTTCGTCCTCGAGTTGCACGAAGAAGGGACAGGCGTCGTTCGCGCGCAACGCTGGGGAGCTGACGTTCCTCCACGCATTGGCGCTGAACGGCCTGCCGACGCACGTCGATCAGCTCGCGAGAACGCTCGAAGCGCAGCTAGCTGCGATCGGGTAGGCGTCCCGCATGCCTTGCGTGATACGCACGGCACGTGATCCCGAACGACCTCTTCAAGAGACCGGGTCCGCATCACGCTTACGAAGTCGATCCCGCGAAACACCGCGAACTACGTGCCGCGATCGCGCCGCTCGAGGAGCTCGGCGACGCGACCCGACTCGCAACATTGCTCGGCCGCACACCCGCGGAGGTCTCCAGCTCGTGGGTGGTCTCCAGCGCGTACTCGCATTGCCTGATCGGCGAGGACTTCGGGCTCAGCGATTACGGGCCGATGTTCGAGCGCGTCGGGCTAACCGTCTCGTTCGGAACGGCGCTGATCCCGACGCGCGATCCAAAGGTCGCTCCGATCTCGCACGTCTGGTGCGAGCTCCGACCGCACTTCCCGCAGTGCTTGGCGCCGGCATCGCAGGTCCTGACGAAGATCCATTCGCTGGTCGCGCCGCCGGCGACGCTGTGGTCGCAGATCGTCCTCGAAATCCCCGACGACGAGGAGCTCTTTCAGGACGACGACGAGGACGATATCGCGTTCGATAAGCGGCTCGCGGCACGCGCGGTCGTCCACCAGGATCAGGCGCGCGCGATCGTCGCGAAGTGGCGCGTCGATAGTCGTGCGGAGGTGAGTGCATTCGTCGCGAAGCTCGAAGAGCTCGCGGCACGCGACTGCGAGGTCTACACGTGGAGCAACGATCAGGGCTGGCTATAGGCAAGCTCAGGCATACGCCTCGGGATCGACGAGACGGCCACGGCGCTTTTCCATGTCGCCGTACGGCCAGGCAGGGTGGGCGCCGATCGTGCTCGCCGCGAACACTTTCCGGGTGCCGACGGAGATCGGGCTTCGCTTCACGCTCGGCGCCAACGGTGCCCGAGCTAGGTCGCGATCAGCGCTTCGAACGCTGGGTTGCCGTGCAGCCTACTGAGGTTCGGATCGGTCGCGATCCAGTGCCACTCGGGGTAGTCCGCGCGCTTGGCTTGCTCGAGTGCGGCCAGCGCGCGCGCCGGATCCGCCCTCGGTGCTGCCAGGTACATGGCTGCCTTCGCGTGAGAGATCAGCGATGGCGCGTGCTTTGGCTTGGCTTTCGACATCGAGGCCTTCGCGAGCGCGGTGTCACCGCGCGCCAGTTGCGACATCGCGACGATCGCGTGGATGTGTGGCCAGGCGTCGATCAACTTCGCATGCTCGTCCGCCAGCTCGAGAACCTCTATATGTCGGCCGGCCTGGGCGAGCACGAGCAAGCAGTCCGCCAGGCACGCGGCCGGTCCCCCGGCATGGGCGGCGGCACCGGGCGTCGCCGTGATCGCAGCGAGTGCAGACGGCAACAGCGCGAGCGCGGCAGCCAGGCGGTCGGTCCGTCGCAACACGTCGACGACGTTCGCGTAGAGGTTCGGTTCGTTCGGCGTCCGCAACAAACCTTCGCGCGAGATCAGCTCCGCCTCGTCGAAGTGGTTCAGCCGGCTGTGTGCGATCGCGGCATTCGCCCACGGTTTGGTCTGGAGGGCGGCGTTCGGGAGCGTCAGGCTGGTATCGAGGAGTGTTGTTGCGAGCTCCGGGTTGCCGTGGGTGCTGTGGTGCGTGCCGACGCGAAACAGCATGCGCCCGATGCCGGGCATCAACATCAAGCCGTCGCGCCCCTCGGTCGACATCACGTGGTGCAGCCAACCACCGGTGACCCCCTCGTCATCGCCGATCGAGTCCGCACTGTCGCGCGGCGACGCCGTCACCGATCCCACGGCGAGATCATCGATGCCTGCGAGCGCGGTGCGCAATGCGACGAGCTCCATGCCACGCCCACGCAGCCGGCGTGCACCCTCGGCGGTCACCGACGAGTGCGAGAGGTCGAGGCTCTCGAGCTGACCCTCGAAACGCGCGAGCAGATCGACGACCTCATCCGCGTTCTCGAGATGCAACAGTCGTAACCGCCGCAGCTTCGGGAGACCGGCCAGCATCTTGCTCAGCCGCGCGACTCGCTCGCCCGATGCGCGGCAATCGATCGTCACGATCTCGACGTTCGGACAGCCACCTGTCGCCACCCAGTCCTCACAGCCGCGGCCGAGATGGCAGCTCAGCTCCACGAGCTGCGGCATCGGGATCTCGATCGTCGTCGAATTCGCTCCCAACCTGCGGAGCGTCGGCAGCTCGGCCAGCCGGTCGATGGCAACCGCCGAGCTCCGGTGATCGTCGCTGTCGAACACCACGACCGCGGTCAGCAACGGCGGTGCCGCGTCGACCAGCACGTCGATCGCATCTTGCACTTTCGGCAGTGCGCCGAAACCAACGCATCGCACGAACCGACAGCTCGGGTGCGCGAGCAGGTCGGCGAGCGCCGTCACCGGGGTGCGAAGCCTGGCGAACGGCTGTGTTCTGATCTCGTCGATGAAGCCACCGCGCCAGCCGATCCACGCTCCGGGCAGCAGGCTTTTTCCGCCACCGAGGAGCAGTTTGGTGTGGCGCCCCAAGAACTCGACCGCCAGCGATCGCAGCCGCACGTTGCCGGGCTCGCGTTCGATCCCGGCGTGCAACGCCATCCACCCGCCTCGCTGATCTCCGGCCTCTTGCAACCAGTCCGCGTAGACCATGCGCGGTGCCGGATCGAGCGGCGCGGCAATGATCGCTGCCTCGAGCCCCGGATTCCGCGCCCATTCGGCCGTCAACCTCGACTTTGCTTGCTTCGGCCGCTTCGGCTTCGACACCACGTGTCGACGATAGCCCCAAACGGCCCGGAGCGAGGAAGACGGCTGCGACCGCGCGAAAAGCGGACGCGCGGCCGGCACTTCCGATGATCACACGGGATTGCGAACCTGCTGCTCGACGACCGGCTTTGACAAGCGCTCGCGCTGATCGGGAAAACTGCACCGCGATGCTGTTCATGGATCTCGACGGGTTCAAGCGATCCGTTCTGCCGTGCGCACTGTCGATACGGCGGCGCGCCTTGGCGGCGACGAGTTCACGGTCGTGCTCGAAAAGGTCCAGACCGCGGCGGGTCCGCGCGGTCACGGGCGACTGCTGGGCGACTGCTGGACGACCTCGGCCGGCCGTACATCATCGATGGCGTCGAGGCTCAGCTCTCGGTCAGCGTTGGTGTCAGCCAGTTTCCGGCGGATGCCCGTACGTCGGAGATCTCATGAAGCTCGCCGACGCCGCGATGTATCGCGCCAAGCGTGCAGGAAAGAACCAGGTCGGTTGTCGACGATCTCTCTCGCGGATTTCGCGCGGTGGCGGCGCGGCGATGGACAGCAGCGCATCACCGCTCTGCGTGGCCTCGAAGCTCGGAGCGCGAGTCGCGATAGCCAGCGCAGTTATGGGAGAGCGGCGCCAACGCCGGCTGCACGGAGCGCGGTTGCCTACACGTCGTCGCCCAGTGCCCACGATGCACGGGGCACACGGTGCCCACGCGCAGCGGCCGCGGTCCACGGCGGTGATCGATCACCGACCATACCCACCGTACGGCAGGGTGACGACGGAGCAGCCTTTGCAACGGCAAGGGCATCGGTCGGCTTGATGCCGCCCAAAGGAACCTACATGAGATCAAACTTGCTATTCGTCCTCCTATTACTCACCGCGTGCGGCGACAACCTCGGTGCGTCGGAGGACGGCGGCCCCAACCGCGACAGCGGCTCCACGGACGGTACGACCGAAGAGAAACCAACCGTCGTCTCGACTCTCCCCGCGACCAACGCCACCGACGTCGCGATCAACGCGCCGGCATCGGCAACGTTTAGCTTGCCGATGGATCGGACGTCACTATCGAACGCGTTCACGCTCGCTACCGAGCTCGACGGTACGGCGATCACCGGAACGGTGATCACGAATGGGTCGACGGCCGTGTTCTGGCCCTCGATCCGTCTCGAGACCAACACGGCGTACATCGCGACGATCTCCATCGCAGCGAAGAGCGCCGACCAGGTCGCTCTCGCAACCCAGCACACGTGGAAGTTCACGACCGGCACCACGGTGGGGCCAGTTGAAGGTGTGAACCTCGGGTCGTCGGACAACTTCGTGCTGCTCGCGAAGAGCGGCATCGTCAACGTCCCGACCTCGATGATCGTCGGAGACCTCGGTGTCAGCCCCATCACTTCGACGGCGATCACCGGCATGCCGTTGACCCGGGATTCGTCGTTGCAGTTCGCGACCACGCCAGAGGTCACGGGCCGCGTGTACGCGCCGGACTTCGCAGCGCCAACCCCCACGCTGCTGACCACCGCGGTCGGTGATATGGAGACGGCGTTCGTGGACGCAGCTGGTCGCGCACCGGACGTCACCGAGCTCGGTGCGGGCACGATCGGAACCATCACGCTCGCACCGGGGGTCTACAAGTGGAGCACCGCGCTCAACATCACGACGAGCATTATCCTCGACGGCAGCGCGACGGACGTGTGGATCTTCCAGATCGCGCAGGGCCTGACGCTCAGCACCGGCACGCTGGTCACGCTGACCGGTAACGCTCTGCCTGCGAACGTGTTCTGGCAGGCCAGTGGTGAGGTCGTCGTCAACACGGGGGCCCACCTCGAGGGCAACGTGCTGACGAAGACGGCGGCCACGATCGATACGGGCGGATCGCTGAATGGTCGTTTGCTCGCGCAGACCGCGGTCACCGTGCGCGGCGCGATCATCCACCGCCCGGGCCTGTAGCCCGCGAGGAATCGCCCGAGCAGCGCGAGCCCGTTGCCCGTCGTTGTTGGCGCCACGGCAAGGTGCCACGACCGACGTCGCGATCCTCGACCGGAGACCCGCACGTGGTCGTCGGGCGCGACGCTACCGACCGCGATCGACGATGCGATCGCGGTCAGCTGGCGCGTGCGCGACAACGCCAAGCGCCGAAGTACGCACTCCAGGCGCAGCATTCCAGGCCCGCGGGCATCGAGACGGTGATCAGACCGTTGCACGGCTCGACCTCGACCTCGACCTCGACCTCGACCTCGACCTCGACTTTCCGGTGTCGACGAGGATCGATCAGCTCACGTGGCGACCGACCTGCTCAGACCACTCCGAGATCCTCGCGCTGATCGTGCTCGAGCGATCTCGTCATGACATCCTCGGCTCGCTCGCGGGTGAACAAGAAAAGCGGAACGCCATGGTCGGAGCCGATTGGAAGTAGAGCGCGTGCTCGATCCGCGGCCGAGCGTTGGCGCACGGTCGGCGCACGACGTGTTCTGGGTGCGCTGACTGCGCAGATCGAATACTCTGCGCGAGCCTCTGCGAGGCGCGCGATTGTCATGGCCGAGATCACGATCTGCTCGTACTGCGACGAGGTCCACGCGCGACGTCCACTGACGCGCGGGACGAGTGCACGGTGCACCGTCTGTCACTTGTCGCTCTATCACGCGGAGAGCGACCTCGGCGCGATGCTGGCGGTAACGATCACGGCGGCGATCGCGTTTGTGATAGCCAACGCGTTCCCGTTGATCACGTTGACCGCAGGGGGGCGCCAGACCGAAGCAACGTTGTGGAGTGCGATCGTCGCCTCGTACAATCGCGATCTGCCCTTCGTCGCCGTGGCGCTCACCGCGACGTTGCTCATCACGCCGCTCGCCGAGCTGCTGATGCTGTTGTGGGTGCTCGTGCCGCTGGCGGCCGGAGTCCGGCCACCGGGCTTCGCGCTCGTGATGCGGGCGATGCACACCATGCGGCCGTGGCGCATGATCCCGGTGTTCCTGCTCGGACTCGCGGTCGCGGTGGTCAAGCTCTCCGGCCTGGCGACCACGGTGCCCGGGTGGGGCATGTTTGGCGTCGTCGTGATGACGATCGCGCTTGCCTCGCTGGCATCGTTCGATCGCGAAGTGTTGTGGCGACGCGCCGAAGAGTTGCGCCGATGACGCGCGCGCTGGACCTCGGACTTGTCGCGTGCACGACATGCGAGCTCGTGATGCGCGCGCGGCCACCGGCCATCGGCATCTGCCCCCGTTGCAGCGAGCCGCTCCGACCGCGTAAGCGCAACGCGAACACGCGCGCCTGGGCGTTCATGATCGCGGCGGCCGCACTCTACGTGCCTGCCAACACCCTGCCGATCATGGTGACTCAGCAGTTTCCCGTCTACCGGACCGACACGATCATGTCGGGCGTCACGTACCTGTGGTCCGAGGGATCGGTGTCGCTCGCTGCGATCGTGTTCGCGGCGAGTATCCTGATCCCGATGCTCAAGCTGGGTGCCCTCGCCGTGCTGCTCGTGAGCTCGCGGCGCCCTTCGACGTGGCGCCAGCTGGGCCGCACCAGGCTGTACCACGTCCTCGAGATCGTGGGTCACTGGTCAATGCTAGACGTGTTCGTGGTCGCTCTGCTCTCGGCGGTCGTCCAGCTCGGTCGCTTCGCGCGCGTCGAGCCCGGGCTGGCAGTCATTCCATTCGCGGGCGTGGTCGTGCTGACCATGCTCGCGTCGGCGTCCTTCGATCCGCGCACCATCTGGGACCGAGCATGAGTGATCTCGAAACCGCAGCGCTGCCCGAGCCGATCATCCATCGTCGCAAGCGCGGCCGACCATCGGCGGTCTGGCTCGTTCCGATCATCGCCGTGGTCGCGGCGGGCGCGCTGGCCGTGCGGACCTATCTCAGCACCGGCCCGACCATCTACATCACCTTCAACACCGCCGAGGGCCTCGAGGCAGGCAAGTCCGAGGTCCGGTACAAGAACGTCCCGGTCGGCATCGTCAGCGAGGTCGATCTGTTACCCGACCACCGGATCTCCGCGACGGTCAAGCTCACGCGCGGAGGTAGCCTCGTCGCAGTCAAGGACTCCCAGTTCTGGGTCGTGCGACCCCGCGTGGGGCTCGGGGGCGTCTCGGGACTCGGCACCTTGCTCTCCGGCGCGTATATCGGCGTGGATGTCGGCGAGGACGGCGAGAAGTTCGACACCTTCGTCGGTCTCGAGAAGCCACCGGGTGTGACACTCGGTCGGCAGGGTACGCGGTTCAAGCTCACGGCCACCGACGCCGGCTCGCTGGTCCCGCAGTTGCCGGTGTATCTGCGGCGCCAGAGTGTCGGCACGATCACCGAGCTCGAGCTCACGCCCGACGGCCGCGGGATCGCGATCGAGATCTTCATCGACGCGCCGTACGACAAGAACGTCACGACGGACACGATGTTCTGGAACGCGAGTGGCCTCGACGTCACCCTCGACGCCACCGGGCTCCGGGTCAACACTCAGTCGCTGACCACGGTGATCGCGGGTGGCATCGCGTTCGGTGCGCGCGATCCGGACAAGCCTGGCCCGCCCGCCCGCGAGGACACCACCTTCAAGATGTTCGAGGATCGCAGTCATGCCCTCCAGAAGCCCGACACGCTCTCGATTCCCGTCGCGATGCGCTTTCACCAGCCGATCCGCGGTCTGGGCAAAGGCGTCGGCGTGAACATCGAGCTCGAAGGGCTCCACATCGGCGACGTCACCAGCGTCAACGCCGGCTACGACACCACCACACGCGCATTCTACTTCGACGTCAACGCGCTGGTGTTTCCGGCTCGGCTCGGGGCTGCCTACGCGACCCTCGTCGAGGAAGGCACGCGGACGGGCAAGTCCGGACTGGAGATGCTGCAGGGGCTGGTCAAGCGTGGCTTACGCGCTCAGCTACGCTCGGGCAACCTGTTGACCGGCTCGTTCTTCATCGCACTCGATTGGTTCCCGAACGATCGCACCACCGCTTCTGCTCCGATCGCGCAGGCGGATGTCTGGGTCGTCCCGACGGTGCGGGGCGGCACCGAGCAGATCCAGGATCAACTGCAGAGCGTGATCGCGAAGATCGACCGGATTCCGTTCGAGGATATCGGCCTGGGCGTGCGCGATGCGAGCCGGGCGGCGACCTCGCTGCTCGGTCGCTTCGATCGTGACGTGGTGCCGAAGGCCCAGGCGCTGTTGACGAGCGCGGAGGTCGCGATGGCCTCGTTGAGCGATGGGCTCAAGTCCCTACGCGACAACGTCGCTGCGCCGGACTCCGCGATCCAGCAGTCCACGCGCTCCGCGATCGAGCAGGTCGAGCGTGCCGCGTTCTCGTTGCGTGGCCTGGCCGATTACATCAAGAGTCACCCCGAGTCGCTCATTCGCGGCCGCGCGGCCTCTCCGGACCCGAAGGTCAAATGATGCAGTCGCGTACCATCCTCGCGGTCCTCGCGGTCCTCGCGGTCCTCGCGGTTGCCTGTCGATCCGCCGGCCCGCGCTACTACACGCTCGTCGCACCGCCGGACGACTCCGCTGCCCTCCCAGCCAATGACCTCCAGCTCGAAGTCCTACCTGTCGAGGTCCCGCCGGAGGTCGATCGCGCCGAGATCGTGGTCCGCGAAGGTCGTGGCAAGTTGACGCCCGTCGAGACGCGGTCGTGGATCTCGCCCCTGCCGCGCGAGATCCGCCGGGCCTTCGCGAACGAGCTCTCGCAGGCCCTCGGCGCGCGCGACATCGCGGGCGTCACACCCGCTGAGGGCATCCCGCTGTTTCGAATCAAGCTTGCCGTCCAGCGGTTCGAATCCGCGCTCGGCAAGGCAACGCTGGTCGAGGCTGTCTCGACGATCCGCGAAGCCACGGGGGACACACCCGGTCTGGTGTGCTCGCACCGCGCCAAGGAAGTCGCGGGGGCAGGGTATGAAGGGCTCGCCGAGGCACACCAGCGCGCGATCGCGAAGATCGCGAAGCAGGTCGCCGCGTCCGTGCGCTCACTCCGCGCCGGCGCGGGTATTTGCGCTCCCTGAGCCCTGGGTGATTTGAAGCTGTCGCTGCTCGCTCGTTGGTGAGCCCGACCGCGGTAGAGCCACGCTGATCATTGGCGACCGTCCCGATCCCCCGAGCGCGAGCCACCGAAGGGTAGCTGGCGCAGCGAGTGTTGGTCGGCAACCAGAACGGCGCCGCGGCGATCGTGATCTCGGATCCGCCGGACGTCCGCGTCTGACGCTCACGGTGAACGCCGACGGCGAGGCCGAGATCGCGATGCTCGACGAGAAGGGCGTCCCGGTGGAAGCATTCAAGCCATAGGCTGCTCACCGGAGCGCCGACGCGATGATCGCGTCAACGGAGGAGCTTCAGATACGCGATGATGTCGGCCTGCTCCTGGGCGGTGAGCCCAACGCCGAGCACGATCTGGAAGTAGTCCGAGTAGTGCGACGCGAGATCGGTCAGCGTCTTCGCCGAGTTATCGTGGAACCACGGCCCCGTGTTCGCCGAGCCCCAGAGGGTCGGGATGCGAAAGAAGTTCGCGTCGAGCGGGTTGCCCGTGATCAGCGCGCGTCCCGGGTCGGGGCTCGTCACGGTGGTCGTCGTGCCATCGCCGTTGTCGACGAGGAAGTTGTAGACCGGCGCGTTCGCCTTGTTGAACTCCGAGACGAACGCCGTGAAGAACCGCGTCCCCGGCGCGAATGGCGCCTGGAGGAACTGGTTCGTCTGGTTCAGCATCGGTCCCGAGTGGCAGTGCGAGCACACGCCCTGCGGCTGATCGATGAACCACTCGCGGCCGCGCTTCTCCGATGCGGTGTTGCCGGCAGGGAGCGCCGGGGCGGGGCCGCCGTTCGCGTAGTGCTTGAGCGCGTTGCTCGAGAAGAAGCGGTTCGTCTGCTGATGGTCCGCGATCGCAGCGAGCTCTGCCGCCGTCGGCTGGCGCCCCGGCTGGTAGTGCGCGTTGACGGCGCCGTGCGCCTGCTCCTCGAGGGAGGCGTTGCGGCCGTCCGCCATGAAGATCGTGTCGAGCGAAGGCACGTTGAGCGTCGTCGGGATCGCGCGGCGGAACGTCACCGAGCGCGCCGTCGATCCCTGGATCGACCAGTTCGCCGGCAGCGGGAGCGTCACGCGGATCGTCGCGTCGGCGAGGAGCTTCGCGTACGAACTTCCGACGCCATCGTCGCTATCGATCGAGCGGAACAGCGGATCGCTCGGGTTCGCGTTGAAGCGCTGTTGCGCGTCCTCGGGCGACACCGTGCCGGTCTGGTCACCGTGACAGGCGAGACACGTGCGGCCGTTGCCGCCGAACGCCTCTCGCTCGAAGAGCTTCTTGCCGTTGGCGTTCGACTCCTGCGAGACGACATCCGTCTCCTCGCCTTCGACCGTCACGGCACAACCAACCAGTGCGAACGCAAATACACCGCACGACAACCCACTCGTTTTCATCCAGAACCACCCTCTGCTCGAAAAAATGGAGCACGCGACCATACGATCGATAGCGCGGCCGTTCCAAACGAAGTCACGCCCCAAGCGACAACCGCTGGTGCAGAGGACGCCGACCCGCCTGGTGTCGAACCCTGCGTGGAACTGCTTGCTCCTCTCGAGGTCGCGGGTTGGCAGGAAGGGCGTGCGAGCGTGATCGCTAGAGACATCGCTCGACGAGCATCACGATTCGCTGGCCGTTTCGCGAGTTACTCGACCATGCGCACGAACGTCGCGACTGGCTTCCCATGGTTGCCGATGTGGACTTTGAAGATATGCATGATCTGGCCGTGGTTCTTCGGATTCGCCTGGCCGCCCGAGAACTTCCAGGTGTTCACCGCCATCAGGACGTTGCCGTTGCCGTCGCGATAGAACGTCGGTGTGCCCGGCCCGAACATCTGGAGATCGGGGCGGCTCGCAAGCCACGGCTTGTCGACGGTCTTCTTGGTGCACGGACCGTTGATGCTCGTGCCGCAGTCGGCGTAGCCGACGGCATAGCTGTTGTCGCGGTACGACCCGCCCGAATAGAACACGTACCAGCGCTTCTCTCCATTCGCGTCGAGCCGCACCATCGCCGCGTTCTCCATCACGGGTTCTTCCCAGCCGCCCTTGTCGATCCGCGTCAGCTGTACCCATTGGCTGCCATCCTCGAAGTTTTGGCCGAACTTGCCGAGCCGGCGGATGGAGATCGTGTTGACGCCGTTCGGTTCGTCGATCCGGGCTACCAAATGCCAGTTGCCATGCGCGTCCCTCACCGGCGCCGGATCGATCGCCCAGAGTCCGCCGTCCGGACAGACGAGCGGGCCCGCAAAGTCATCGATGAACGGTCCGTGCGGGTTCTTCGCGTGCGCTCGATACGTGCACATGTGGCGCTCGGTGCCGGCGCGCACCGCCGTGTAGTAGAGCATCCAGTGTTCGTCGTCGAGACGCGCCGCACCCGGCGCCCACACCGATCCGTTGGGGACGGCGAGCTGGTTGAGCTGCGGTAGTGCATCGCCGATTCGCAACCAGGTCTTGCCGCGATCGTCGGACCGCGCGTGCGCGACGTGCATGGTTTCGCCCTCGAATGCCTGGATCGCGAAATACGCATGCAGGTGGTCACCGTCGCGCACGATCGTGGGCGATCCGAAGCGGCCGTGAAACAGCGGTAGCGCGGCCTCGCTTTCGACCGCGACGAGCGAGTCCTCGTCCTCGTCGTCAGTCCAGCAGCCGGTGGTGGATGCGGCGAGCGCCGCGAGCGTCATGACGACACGTTTCATGCCCCGTCGTGAGGCAAACGCGGTGCCACGGCCAAACGTGCGGAAACCGTGGGTGACCCGCGCAGGGTGTAACGTGCGACGCGACAACTGCCCACGACTGTGCGCCGGTACGTTGGTCGAGTTCGCCTGCGCGACCCAGACAACCACGACTTTGACGGCACTTTGGTTCTCGAAGTGACGAACTGCAAGAAAGCAGCGTCCGTGAAGTGGACCATGGCGAAGTGGACAGCGAGCTTGCTGGCGGGCTTCGACGAGATCCTCAACCAGTGTCGAGTGCGCCGAGAGCGAGAGAGTAGAGGCGACACATGTCAGACGTACACATCATCGAAATCGACGACACGAACACGCATCTGTTGGATCACACGGCGGACGTCTTCGACGAGCCGGTCGACCCGGTCCGGCTCAAGTCCGTCGCCAGCGACCCTAGCCACATCTTGATTGTCGCGGTCGACGAGGGTGTGGTCGTGGGCCAATGCTTGGGCGTCATCCACTGCCACGCGGACAAAGCCACGGAGCTCTACATCGACGACCTCGCAGTCGAGGACTCGCGGCAGCGCCACGGCATTGCCACGCGAATGGTCCGCGCACTCTTCGACGCAGGGCGGAGGCGCGGCTGCGAAGAGATCTGGGTCGCCACCGAGCCGGACAATGAAGCAGCAAAAGGGTTCTACGCCTCACTTGCGCTGGTCCCGAGGACAGCGGAGGTGTTCGAGGGACGACTCTGACGGCGGCTCGCTAGGCCACTCGCGATTCATTCTTCCCACATCGCGAATGCGCGCCTCCAGCAAGTACTTCTGCGCGCACGCGAGGCCGGCCACAGCTCCGAGCCCACAGTGACGTTCGTCGAGTTCCTCGAATGAGATCGTTACTTGAGTGCTCCGAGCAGTCCCTGCGGTCGATGCGGACCTACGTTTCGCGTCGAGCCACGAGGACATCAACACGGCGTCAGTTGCCGACGTCGACGCCGAGCCGCGCCGCGAGCTCCGGCCACGGATTCGGTCGCTCGACCGCGGCCTTCATCTGGGCCGCGATTGCAGGATCGTCGAACGACATCGCCGCCACCGTGCTGCGGGTTTGCTCGATCGCGTCCGTCGACCGCCGCACGGCGCTGATCACGCGCTCGCGTAGCGCCGTCGGTCCGCGACCGAGCTTCTCGAGCACGACGGTGGTCCACGGCGGGCCCTCCGCAACCATGATGTTGATGATCTTGTAGAATAGGTCCTCGTCGAGCCGCTGGAGCGTCTCGATGAACTTCGGGAACAAGCCGTCGACATCACCCGGCAGCGCGAGCATGAACGTTCGGGGCCAACCATCCTCGGGGCGTTCGAACGCGACCAGCTCGTGGGCGAGCTGCTTCGAGGCTCGCGCCGACTTCACGAGCATCGCTGCCGTGTGCACGATCGACCCCAGCAGGCTACTGCCGTCGGTGCGCGTCGTGTCCGCGCGGGCCGCGAGCTCCGCACAATGCCCCTCGAGCACCTCGAGGATGCGCGGCATGAAGCTGCGCACCGGCATCTGGCGGACTTGATCGAGGACCAGGCGCGGCAGCGGATCGGGTGCCGTCAGGAGCGTCGCGTACGCATCATCGATGCGATCTCGCCATTCCGAATCCGCCGCATACAGTCGATTGACCCAATCGAACGCCGAAAAATCACCGAGATCGCCGCGCTGGTTGTAGCCCTGCGTCGAGATCTTTGCGAGGTAGGGCGCGATGTCCCCATCATCCGGCAGCTCGTGATTCTCGAACTTCATCGGGTCTCCTCAGGTCGACGGCGTCTGTAGATCGCGCACCGCGAACGACAACTTCTCGCGTTGCTCGGCGGTCGGACCTGGTGATTGCAGGATCTCTTCGAGCACGCTCGAGTGTGCGACCTATCTGGCATACCGATCGTGCACGACGTGACGAGATCGCGCCGCTTGTACTCAACTTCGAAGAGAAACAGGCACTTGTCCAGGCATCCCGGTTGCTGCTCGAGACGGCATGAAGACTAAAGGATGGAGCGCTGCCCTGTGGATCGGACTCGTCGGCTGCGCGCTCGACGGAACGGACCTCGAGTTCGACGAGACGACGAACGAGATCAGCGCCGGTGCAAACGAAGAGAGCAACCCACCGAGCAGGAGTCCCCGAGCTTCATCATCACGGGCCTCGCGCAGCTCGGCGAACGCGAACGCGCGTGCGGTCTCGGCGGCGAGCAGCGGGGCGATCGTGGAGCCGCGAAGTACGGCGATCGATCCTGGAACGTCGGCGTGGCAAGACTTTGCCGCCGATTACAGCTGAGTCGATCGAGCTTAGCCCTCGTACTTGAACGACAGCGACACGCGTGCGCGATACGCGACGACCTTGCCTCCTTCGATCTTCATGTCGAGCTTCGAGACTTCCGCGATGCGGAGGTCGCGCAGCGACTTTGCCGCCGTCTCGACCGCGTTCTTCGCCGCGTCCTCCCACGACTTCGTGCTGGTTCCGATGATCTCGGTGATGCGATAGACACCAACGTCGTCTTCTGTTTTAGCCATGCGCGTACCATAGACGAATCGCGAGCTCGGCTGTTCCGTCACTCGAAGACTTCGTCGAGAAGCGCCGTCGAAAGACCTCGTGATCGACGTCGCCCTCGAGCCCGGGTCCAACGTGGTCACGCTGGTTGCGTTCGACGATGCCGGTCGATCGTCGAACCGCGCCAGCGTCGATGTCGGCACCGCGCCGGCGATCGCGCGACCAGACGTCTGGGTGGTCGCGGCAGGGGTCGGCTGGTTTCCGAACCTCCCGTCGACGATCAGCTCGAGGGCTCGGTCAACGATGCGCGCGATCGCCACCGTGTTCGAGAGCCAGGCGCCCGGGCAAGCGCTACGACAAGCGATCGACCAGGCGCACGCGCAGCTCGCGCGATGAAGTCGACCGACGTCGCGATCGTGTCCCTCGCCGGTCACGGCGTGCGGCTGCCGAAGACCGAGGACATGGTCCTGCTCACCGGTGTTGTGAAGCCGGACACGGCGACCTGGGCCACCTCCGGGATCGCGGTGGACCCGGATCGGCGCCGCGCTCGCGAAGCCAAGGGCGGCCGGCATGACACGGTCGAGCAGCACGATGACCAACGTCACCCAGGAGCGGATCGTGCGTCGAACACCGAGGTGAGCTGAGCTGCCATGCGGAGATCGAGCTCCATGGCGATGGAGAGACCCTCGTCACCTAGGTAGATCGAGAGGGCTCGCCAGACGTGCGGCTCGTGCGACGCGTAGCGGACCTCGCGCGAGAGCAACGGCAATAAATCGGGCCTCATCGCGTCGTCAGCGCGGGCATACGCCCAGATGTACGCATCGTTGCCGAACCTCATGACAAAGCCATCGACGAGGTCCACCGTCATGCTGGGGTTCGCGCGCATAAGTGACCCATCCGCGACGCGCGACGCATAGCGCCAGCCGAGCATCGCGTCGCCGGCCTTGTTGACGATCGTTTCGAGCTCGCCTGGAACGCGCTTGTGCTCCAGGACCTCGAGCTCCGCCGCCGCGACCAGCACCTTCGGGTCCGCAGGATCGCGAATGGCGTGATGCGCCTGCACCGCTTCGAAGGCGTTGCGAGCGGAGACGGTATTGAACTGCGCCAGCTGCAGGCGCATGACCAGATAGGTCTGCATCCGCACCGCGGCGTCGTCCTGAGCCGGCCCGTCCTCGGGCAGCGCGTGAAGCATGTCGTGATCGAGAGCGAGCTCGACCATCAGCTCGAGCGCGCGTCGCACCTTGAAGGCCTTCCAGAGGATCTGGAGAAACGCGATCGCAAGCGACGGTAGATGCGCGCTGCCGAGCGCCTTCGCGTGATCGATGACGAGGTCGACCGTGGTCTCGTCCTCGTCGAGTGGGATGGCTGTGATCCGCGCGAGCGCCGCGAGACTCCGGTCGGTCTTGAAGTCCGTGCTCACCGTGCCGTCAGGGGGGCGCACGGCATTGATGAGGGCGTCGACGCGCTCGCGGGGGATGGCGACGGGCGCGAGAGGACCGAGCTCGCGCAGCGGCGCCAGCTCCTGCTTGATGCGCGCCAGCAGCGCGGCATCGTTGGTCCCCAGGAGCGAGCGTGCAGCGACGTCATACGCGATCAGTGCCCGCTCCATCGGATGAGCATGAAACTCGTCGAGCAACGTGTTCACGATCGCCGGCACGAGCGATAGCCGGGCCAAGAACGCGAGGAGGTCCGGGAGCCCCGTATTTTTGTCGACGTTCGCGCCGAGTCGTTGGGCGGCGTGCGGCTCGACGTCCCAGGTCAGCTCGCCGAGCAATGTGGCGGCCGACGTGATCCCTCGCTCCTTGGCAATGTCCCCGAAGCTCACACTCCAGACTATAAGCACAGTGATGATCGAAGAAGAGCGTTTGTCTGACAGGTTGCGGCGGGGCGAGATGTCAGTCGAGCTAGCGGTCCTCATCGCGCGGCAAGTCGCCGGCTATCTCTCCGCGTATCACGACAGGGGGCGGCCGCACGGCGCGCTCGACCCTACCCAGATCGTCCTGACGAACGAGCAACACGCCTCGGTCACCTTTGTGGACGAGCGGCCCGATGCGACGACGGCCGGCGACGTGCATGCACTCGGCCTCGTCCTGTTCAGGATGGTGACAGGGCTCCCGCCCACCGGAGCGTCGTCGACGATGCGCACGTGGCGTCCCGAGGTCCCCACAGAGCTCGACGCGCTGGTCAAGGCGATGCTCGCGAACGGCGATCGTCCGTCGATCGCCGAGGTCGCGCAACGCCTCGGCGCGATTCCAATGGCGCCGCCAGAGCACCCCGAGGTCACGCAGCTCCGGAAGGAGCTCGTCCGTGCGAAAGCGAGCAATGACTTCGCGAAGGCGCTCGACACGGCGAAGCTGCTCATCGAGGCCGATCGCGATCACCGGGGCACCTGGTATCTCGCGGCAGGTGAGATCTGCCGCGACAACGTCGAGCAACGCGACGAGGCGCTCGAGTACTTCGACTACGCGTCGGACACCTTCTGGTCCAATGAACCAACCGATGCGAACGCGGCAATCGAGATGGCGCCATTCCTCGCGATCGATCGCCTACTCACCGAAGCGAGCGACTGGAAGCGACTCGAGCGCGCACATCGAAAGATGCTGACTCGCATGCGGAGCTACCCGAAGTTCGCCAAGCTGCAGGCGGAGCTGTGGGACAAGCTCGGCGACATCTACCGGACGCGCATGGGCCAGGAGGAATCTGCGGCCGCCGCGTTCGAGCAGGCGCGTACGCTGAGGGGCAAGGCGAGGGGTGACTGAGCGCGCTGGCTACGGAGCCGCTTTCTCGCTCAGCGACCGGATGTAGCTCTCGGCTTGCCGCGCGGAAGAGAGCCTCGCGATCACCGCACGCACGCGTGGCTTGAGCTCGGGGTGATGTCCGACGACAGACCACAGCGCACTCTGTGCCGGCCAGGCCAAGCTCGGATCACCGCCGAGCAGCGACAGGAGACGTTCGAACAGGCTACCAAGTGGTAGGTCACCCATCGCGACCATGTTGCAGCCGTCCACGGCAACTCTGTGCGTGTCCGCTGCGTAGAACGAGACGACACGGTCGGACCGAAACGTCTTGCGTGGCGGTTCGTCAAGTACAGTCTCGATCGTCCGCTGCGGCCGGCCTTTCTGGCTAAGGTAGTGCGCGGCCTTGGTGTGCGCTGGCGGCGTCCACCGGCGCGTCCATTGTCGCCAGGGCGTGCCCGTCGCGAGCTCGAGCACCTCGTGAGCCGCGTCGGCGCGCACGACGGGATCTTGGTGGGCGAGCACGATCTCGAGTCGCGCGACGTCCGGAAGCCACGCGTCGATCACGCACTCGACCGCGTGGTGCTGGAGGTGCCAGTTTGGCGCTCGTTGCTCGACGAGCATCTCGACCAGGTCGGCGATAACTGCCTTCTTGGCCCACGCAAGTTCGGCCCGCATCGGCGCAAGCCCGGCGTCGCCGTTCTCTGCGAGCGCCGCAAGCGCCGCATCGGGCGACAGGCGGCGGATCATCTCCTCGTCGTAACTCGGGCACATGAAATCGTTGTGCAGCACGTGGTGAAGCGACGCGTAATAGGTCCCGCAGGTGACACAGCGGTGCAATCCGCAGATCGTCCCGCTGCCCTCGCTATCGGTCTCACCCGTGCGTACGAGTGTCTCGAGCGTGGCGTAAGCAGCAGGCCGCTTGTCATTGCACCTGTAGTCGAGCCTTGTGCACTGCTCGAGCTGCGTGCAGGCCTCGCATTGCGCGATCGAAACCATCAGCCGACATTACATCCCCGCGATCCGGACCGGGGTTGATGAATCGCAGCGCAATGCAGCGTGCGTACGCTCAGCGGACATCGCTTCGGATAGATCTCGGACGAACAGGCACTGGCCGCCTCAGGCGTTCGGGGCGCCGGGATCAACCCCGGTCCGGACCATCATCGGCAAGTCATTCATGCGCGGCACGACTATCATTCGAGCGTGGCGCACGATCACAAACTGCGGGAAGCAGCAGGCATCGACGGCAGCACCGAGGCGGTTCGGGCGTGTCTCGCGCGCGGTGCCGATCCGAACGCCACCCCGACCGGCAGCGACTCGGCGCTGTCGATCGCCGTCATATACAACCGGCTCGACGCAGTGAAGCTCCTGCTCGCTGCGAACGCCGACCTCGAGCACGCAGGCAACTACGGCTATCGACCGATTCATCACGTGAGAGGTGCGGGGGCGGCACGCTTGCTGCTCGAGCATGGCGCGAGCCTGGGCCGCACGCGCGGGACCGGCGAGGATCCGTTGCACGAGGTAATCAAGCGCGCCGATGACGTCGAAACCGCGCGCATGCTGCTCGACGGCGGCCTCGAGGTGATCCGGTACGGCGTGCCCGGCGTGGAGAAGCCCAAGCCATCGCTGCTCGAGCTCGGGCTCGCCGCGGGCAATGCGTTCGTCCAGGCCTTGATCGGGCCGCCGAACGACGAGGGCACGAGCCATTCGCCGCCATCGAGTCACCTCGAATGGGCTGCGTGGCAACGCCGGCCGGGCATCGCGCGACTGCTGCTCGAGCGCGGCGGGAGCCCGAACGAGCTGTCCGCCGACGGTGCCCCCGCCGTGTTTCGCGCGTTCGAGCTCGGTTGGACAGCGGCGGTCAGGCCTGGGCTCTATGAGATCGTGCGCATCTTCCTCGAAGCCGGGGTCGATCCGAACATCAAGGGCAACCGCAAGGAGTCGCTGCTCTACCGCCTCGCCGGTTTGGGGGATGCGTCGCTCGTCGCGCTCGCGTTGCGCCAGGGGGGTGACGGTCGCGGCGTCACCGACATGTTCGGGCACGCGTCGAGCCTGCTGATCGCAGCTGCGACATCTGGCGATGTCGACGTCGCGAAGGTCTTGCTCGAGGCGGGGGCGGCAGGAATCGACGACGTCTTCGAGGGTGACATCACTGCCTTGATGGCGGCGGCGACGCACGGCTGCATCGCGATGGTCGAGTTTCTGCTCGAGCTTGGCGCCGATCCGCAGCGTCGCAACGCAGGCGGCGCGACGGCATTGCATTTCGCGGCGCGCGCGCCCACGCGCGATGTGTTCGATCGGCTGCTCGCGTCCGGATGTGGCCTAGCCGACCCACGGAATGATGATTGGACCGCCTTCGACGTCGCGTGCGCGGCGAACCGCGTCGCGGTCGTGCAAGCAGCGCTCGAGCGCGGCGTGCCGATCAATCGTCGTGTTGGCCCCACGCGCGCGACCCCGTTGATTCTCGCGTCGACATGCGGCGCGCGAGACGTCACGTCGCTGCTCCTCGCACGCGGCGCAGATGCGTCGCTCGTCGATAGCGATGGCTTGACCGCCGCGAAGCACGCGGAGTTGCACGACGACGAGGCGCACGAGCAGATGCAGAAGAAATGGGACAGTTGACGAGCCGAGCCAGGTCCCTCACGCCGGCGCGAGGCGCTCCTCGGTTCCGTTCGCGCTTGGTGACGGCGAGCGTGTCGCCGTCCCTGTGGACCGCGTTGCTCCAGCTCTTCCCGTTGTTGCCCGCTTCTCGTTGAGAGACGGTGGGCGCCGGCATTCTGGCGCATGGTCACCGCTCGAACGAGCGGCTCGGATTCTTACTCGGACGATCCGCCGTCGAGATGCAGCCGATACGCGTGCGCGGTGATGTCACGTCGGGAGAACGCGATCCGACGATGTGATGCGTCGAAGCTCGGGGTCGTCACCCAGGTGCTATCGGTGCCGAGGATCATCCGACTAGTGCCGTCGGGCTCGACGAGACGAAGTTGGTAATGGGGGGATCGTGCTTGGTCGACGCAGCTGATGATCGGGTGCGCGGCGTCGAACCAGGTCACGTTCTGCGGCTCGCACGGCACGGCGATCGTTCGCTCGTGGTGGGAGTTGACGTCGACGAGGCGCAGCCCGTTCTCCAAACCCGATACGGCGAGGGTCGCACCGTCAGGTGATGGCGACCAGCCGGGCTCACCAGTTGCGGCGGGAACGCGGGCCTTCGTGATCAGGCCGCCGATCCCATGCACCCGATCGAACGCCGAGATCGCGAGCATGTCACCGGTTCGTACCGCGATCGCGCAGTGCTCGTCGACGCACCTGACCCGCCCGCCGTCGGCTGAGAGCGCGATCCGGTGGCTGCGTCGACCGGTCGCCAGGGCGTACTCCTCGATCGCGTGGTCGCTCCGCGAGATCAACGCGACATCTCCGCGCTCGACCAGCGTCACGGCGGCGAACGGCTCGATCGTGACGAGCGACGAGGGCGAGCCACCGAGCGGCACGCGATGCAACATGCCACCGCGAGCCTCGAGCAGCGTCTGGCCGTCGCGGCTGAAGCCCACGGGTTCGCCGAACCCGACCTTCGCACTCACCGTCCGCACGTCGACAACCTCGACGCCGTCAAAGCTCCCGACCGCCAGCTCGTTGGACGTCGTGTTGAGGACGGCACCGAGATGGATTCCGTCGCTGCCGAGCGCCGTCACGTGCTGATACGGGAAGGTGCCGAGGAGCTCGGGTTCCCCAACCGGGCGCCCAGACGCCGTGTCGATCGGTTGCGCCCACATTCGATTGAGGTCGGTCATGAACACGGCACGGTTCCCGAGCCACGCCACCCCCGCCTCGACTCGTGCTCCCGCGGCGCGCCCCGGGACCGACGCGATCGTGCCGGCCGCGACGTCGATCAGCCGCAGTCCGACCGCGTCGACAAGCGCGACCGTTGCCCCGTCCGGCGACCACGCGAGCGAGATATAGGGGGCGCGTTGCACGTCGGCGATCCGACGCAGCCCACCTCCGTCGATGCGACCGAGCCACACCGCGTCGTTGGTCGCCGCGAACTGCACTCCATCGGGTGCGATCTCGCCATTCGACCGACCGGAGTCGACGCGGACGAAGCCCCCTCCCGCGATGTCGATGATCTCGAGCGTCCTCGTCGTCGAACTGACAAGTGACACGAGCAACCGTCGCGAATCAGGGAACCACGACGCATGTTCGGGTGTGGTATCCGCGGGTAACGCGAGCTCGCGGGGGGCGCCACCCAGCTCCATCACACGCAACCGGCCATCGCAGAGGGCGACGCGCTTACCATCGGGCGACAACGCCGACGCCAGATACGCAGGGGGACGGCCGTCGGCCAGCAACTCTTGACGGGCGATGCGAAGCGGTT
>JBBQJJ010000022.1:0-38011 GCA_038325805.1 Haliangiales bacterium | reverse complement strand
GGATCCGCAAAGATCCGCAGATTCAAGAGCTTGTCGACGATGTAACCCAGGTCGGCCTCGTTGTCTCCCGCTCCCGCACCGAGCAGCACGAGCAGACCGGGACCGATCTCGCCCGTGGTCTGATCCCTCACCGTGACCTTGGCCTGGGTGACGCGTTGAACCACCGCTCGCATGGCAAGGCTCCTACCATAGCTCTGGTAACGCACTGCAATTGCAGGCTCCGGGAGCCGAGCGTCACGCTCTAGCAATGACAACGACTTGCGGTTCGCACGTGTTGCACGTCAAGACCGTCCACAGGCAACCGTGCGAGCTTGCTGGGGGTCGAACGGGCCGTTAGGATGCGCGCGCTTATGAGGTTCCTGCTGATCGTCATGGTCGCTGCCTGCGGCAAAGAGATCGGCGACGAGTGCATCGTCAGCTCCGACTGCAGCCCGAACGGCGATCGCCAGTGCGACGTCTCGAGCAAGGGCGGCTACTGCACGATCCAAGGTTGCGACTTCGACACCTGCCCCGAGGAGGCCGCCTGCGTGCGGTTCTTCACCGGCAGCTTCTCGAACAGGCCGTGCGATCCGACGACGGAGAACATGGGCACCGACGACTGCACCCTCGACGAGCTGTGCTCGCTGGTCGGTCAGTGCGTGCCGCGCAGCAGCGAGGTTCGCTTCTGCATGCTCAAGTGCAGCAGCAACGATGACTGCCGCGATGGCTACGAGTGCCGCAATCAGCAGCTGATGATCGACCACGGTGGTGAGCCGGTGCTGGCGCCGGGCGTGGTGTTCACGGGCTCGCCGAACTTCTGCGCGCCCTCGCTGGAATAACTTTTTGGGCGAGATCTTCTGGCGAAGCCGGGAGCTCGAGATCACCGAGCCTGGGCTTAAGATCACCCGGTGATCGCCGGGTTCTTGCTGCGCCGACTCGGGTCGGGAGCGTTGGCGATCCTCGGCGTTTCGGTGCTGGTGTTCTCGTTCCTGCACCTCGTGCCAGGCGATCCCATCGATCACCTCGCCGGCGGTGACGCCACCGTCGAGCAGCGCCAGAAGCTCGAGGCGTGCATGGGGCTGGACAGGAGCCTGCCGCGGCAGTTCCTCGGCTTCATGGAGCACATCGTCGACGGCTCGCTCGGCAAGCAGTGCCCGGAGATCAAAGGCCGCGAGACCGTCGCGGGCAGGATCGTCGAGGTGTTCCCACACACCGTGTGGCTCGCCGTCGCCGGGATGCTGGTCGCGATCCTGTTCGCGCTGCCGCTCGGGATCCTCGCGGCGATCAAGCGCGGGACCTGGATCGATACGCTGGCGACGACGACCTCGCTCGCCGGCATCGCGATCCCGCAGATGATGTTCGCGCCGCTGCTCGTGCTGATCTTCTTCGCGGTGCTCGGCTGGTTCCCGGGCCCGACGGAGACTGGTCCAGCGGCGCTCGTCCTGCCAGCATGCGCCGTCGGCACGCACCTGATGGCGATGCTCGCGCGGATGACGCGCACGTCGATGGTCGACACGCTCGGCGAGGACTACGTACGCACCGCGCGCGCGAAGGGCCTGCCGGAGGGCCGCGTGCTGTTCGTGCATGCCCTGCGCAACTCGCTGTTGCCGGTGATCACGATCGCGGGCCTGCAGTTCGGCTCGCTGCTGTCGGGGGCCGTGGTGATCGAGAAGGTGTTCGGGCGGCCGGGGCTCGGCTCCACGCTGCTCGATGCGATCAGCGAGCGCAATTACCCGGTGGTGCAGGGGTGCGTGCTGGTGATCGCGGTGATCTACGTGGCGGTGAACATCCTGGTGGATCTGGCGTACGGCCTCGCGGATCCGAGGATCCGTCGCGGATGAAGCTCAGTGTCTCCGCGAAGCTGGGCGCGGGCATGCTCGCGGTCTTCGTCTTTGCGGGCGTGTTCGGGCCGCTGATCGCGCCGTACGACGTCTCCGGCATGGACCAGGATCTGGCGCACCGCTTCGAGGGTGCGAGCGGTGAGCACTGGCTCGGCACGGATTCGAGCGGGCGAGATGCGTTCTCGCAGTTGTTGTGGGGTGCGCGCTCCGCCCTGGTGCTGAGCGTGATCGTGGTGGCGATCTCGTCGGTGGTCGGGCTCGCCGTCGGCACCATCGCGGGCTGGTATCGCGGCTGGGTCGACGAAGTGCTGATGCGCATCGTCGATATCCTGATGGCGTTCCCCGGCATCTTGCTCAACATCGCGATCGTCGCCACCGTCGACAAGCCGGGGCTCGGGATCATGATCGTGGCACTCTGTGCGAACGGCTGGGTCGGCTACGCGCGCGTCGCCCGCGGCCAGGTGCTCGCGCTGCGCGAACGCGACTTCGTCACCGCCACCGTCGCGCTCGGTGCGTCGAATCTGCGGGTGATGACGCGCCACCTTCTGCCCAACCTGCTGGGACCAGCGCTCGTCCAGATCTCGTTCGCGTTCGGCGGCGTGATCCTCGTCGAGGCGACGCTGTCGTTCCTCGGCCTCGGACCACAGGTCGACTACACCTGGGGCTCGATGCTCGATCAGGCGCGCACGTTCCTCTGGAAGTCTGATTGGGTGAAGCTCTACACGCTGGTGCCGGGGCTCGCGATCATGTGGGTCGTGCTCGGGGCAAACCTGTTGGGCGATGGCCTGCGGGATGGGCTAGATCCACGGCAGAGGGGCCGCTAGTGGCATTTCGCGTCCGCGTCTGCGCCAGGCTCGACGTCCAGGCCGGCACGCTCAAGGCGTTCCAGGTCACCGGCGTCACCTGGCCGGTGTTGATCACGGTCGTCGATGGGGAGGTCGTCGCCGTCCCCGGCGTGTGCCCGCACGAGGATGTCCCGCTCGCGAAGGGCACGCTCGATCGCGGCGAGCTGATCTGCCCGGGCCACGGCTATACGTTCGATCTGCGCGACGGTACGTGCACGCACGATCCGACGCTGGTGCTGCGCCGCTACCCGGTGACGATCGTCGACGGTCAGATCTACGTCGACCTGCTCTAAGCGTGGACGTCTAGATCGGAGTCTGCGTTCGTATAGAACCAGCGCTCGGGATCGACGAGCCGCGGATCGCCACCCGCCGGGATCATGCAGAGGAACGGCTTCTTGCCACGCTCGATGAACAGCGACCGGTACATCGCACGCTTCGCGCTGTCGCGCTCCAGCAGCTTGATGTCGACGAGCTCCGCCGCCGAGGACATGCGGCAGTACTCGACCGCGGCGTCGAGGCAGGTGCGCCATTCGCCGGGGACCGCGATCAGATCGACGATCCGCTCGATCCGGCCGCTGTCGATCTCTTCGAGCGCGCACGCACCGATCGGACGATCGCGATCGAGGATCACGAACGTCGGTTGACGGCCCGACGGCGCCTGGAGAAACCGCCACGTGTAAAACGCACCGTCGCGGATCGCGGCAAGCGAGAGCTCCTCGCGAGCAGCTTCCCAGACGCGATCGAGGCGCTCGTCGTTCGGCAGCGCGTGGACCAGCTCCGCTCGCGACTTCTTTCGCAGCGCCCACGACACCGCCTCGGCGAATGGCTTCGGGACGTGCAGCGCCTCGCCCCGCAACGGCCGGACCCAGCGGACGACGTGACCGGTCTCGCGCGAGCCACCCGCCTTGAGCGGCGTCAGGTTCATCGCACCGGGCGCGCCGTACATGCACGCGATCTGATGCGCCGGCATCGCCGCGCGCGACGCTTCGTGCAGTCGCCCACCGATCCCGCGTCGCCGAAACTCCGGTCGCACGAAGCCATCGCCGCCGAGCGCGCCGCGAACCTCCACGCCGTCGAGCCACAGGCGAAACGGAAAGAACGAGGTGCAGCCCGCCAGCCTGCCACCCTCGATCGCGAGCCACGTGAGCGCGGGCCCGCCGGGGTTGCTGTCGTAGAGCCAACGCACGCGCGAAGCGACATCGCAGCCGGGGATCATCTCGGCGATCAGCGCCTCCAGCTCGGGACGATCAGCCGGCGTGGCTTCGCGAACAATGGAGGACATAGCTCCGGTCTACCTCCGACGAGACGGCATGTACGTGAGCCTCGCCGTCGGCTCACGCTGTCCACGGGGAGCACATCCTCGCGGCACTGCGCGCTGATGCTCATGGCGGCCGCGGTGATGTCGACGATCCCGCGGGCGACCAGAAGCCAGACTACTTGTAGTCGGGCTCGACGAGCTTGACGTCGGTGATGCCGGCGTCGGTGAACGCCTTGGTCACGGACGCCCGGTCACCGAGGAGGACGATCACTTCGTTGGCGGGATCGAGCTCCTTCGCGAGGAGCGCCTTGACCTGCGCGAGCGACACCGCAGCCACCTGCTGCAGCAGGCTGTTGTAGTAGTTCGGGTCGAGGTGATAGCGCGCGATCAGGCCGAGCCGGCCCGCGAGCTCCGCCGACATCGTCGATTCGCCCAACAGGTTCTGGATCAGCTTGCGACGAGCGCGCGCGAACCCGGCGTCGAACTCGATGCCCTTGCGCAGCGAGTCGACGTTGTCGCGCATCGCCTTGAGCGACTCGCCGGCGCGCGGTGCATCGACCGAGCCGCCGAGGTCGTAGTTCGACGGACCGACGCGGGTATCGCGATTCGCGTACATGCCGTAGGTCGAACCGAGCTTGCTGCGGATCTCCCACATCTTGTCGTTGAGCATCGCCGACAGCACCATGCGCGCGGCTTGCTGACCGTCGATGCCGGCCGGCGACGGGTAGAGGATGTTGACGTCGAGCTGCGGGTCGTCGTCGCCGATCACGCCGATGTACATCGGGCCGTTGCGCTTGTGCGGCTCGGGCGAGATCGGCTTGTCCTTGTGGCCGCCGCTCCACTCGCCGAAGCTGTTCGAGATCAGCTTCTTCGCCTGGTTGAGATCGAACGCACCGGCGATGATCAGCGTCGCGTTCGCCGCGCTGTAGTGCTTGTCGCGGAACGCGGTCAGCTTGTCGCGACCGACGGCCTCGACCGCGCTCGGCGAGGGTGCACCCGTCTTGGTGTACGGGTGATCGGGACCGTACACCGCGGTCAGCTGCTGGCGCTGGAACTCGAGACGCTGCTGCGCGCGGCGGAGCTTGAGCGCGAGCTTGGTGCCCTTCTGCCAGTTCTCGACCTGCTCCTGGTTGTACGTCCCCGCCTTGATCATGCGCTCGAGGCCTTTGACCACGACATCGAGATAGATGTTCATGCCTCGGGCATTGCAGATCGTGTGGTCCGGTGATGCACCGCAACGGATCTGCACACCGGTGCGACCGACGGCTTCGGAGTCGATCGGCCCACCGAGGAAGTCGGCGGCCTTGTCGGCGAGCATCGGGTTGTCATTGGAGATCGCTCCGCCGACGTCGAAGATCAGCTGCGCGGAGATCGTCGGGATCGTGGTGTCGACGGGCAGCAGCACGACATTCATGCCGTTGCCGAGCGTGTAGCGCTGCGCACCCGACAAGCCCTTGAGCTCGGTCGCGACGCGGAACGGACGGCGCGCTTCCGCCGGATCGACATCCGGCTGCTCGATCGCCTCGTGCGACTTGGTCTTGAACACGACCTTGCTGCGCTTGTCGCCCTTGATGCCGGTCTTGTTCGGCTTGAAGATCACGATGCGCGCCTTGTCGGGATCGAGCGCCTTCTTGACCGCCGCACCCACCTTGGCCTGATTGAACTTCTGGATCTTGTCGAGCTCGTGGAACACGTAGAGCTCCTTCGAGTCGAAGTCGAGGTCGCGGGTGAACTGCACGAGATCGCCCATCTGATTGGCGCGGCCGCCGAACAGCGGCTCGAGCGACTGGATGAACTGTGCCTTGCGACGGTTCTTGCTCTCTTCGATCTGCTCGTACGAGCCTTCGTCGAAGCCGCGATGGGCTTGCCGCGCCGCCTTGAACACGAACTCGAGGCACTCGTTGACGCGATCGAAGCTCTTGAGCTCCATCGCGATCATGAACACCGGGGCCTCCTGTCCTCCCAATAGCTGGGGCTGCGTGCCCGTCGCGCACTGGTATTCGTCGGCCTTGTTGGCGGCATCGAAGAAGGCGCGCCAGACGCCGAACTGCGCCATCTCGCCCTCGGGCGTGGTCGCATCCGGGAGCGCCCATGCGACGGTGAGATACGGGCGCTCGATGTCGAGCTCGACGGTCTTCCTGTCACCGGAGACGACGACCGGATCGACCTTGCGGCGCGGGGCGGGCGTGCGCTTCTCGACGCCCGAGAACCACTTGTTGATCGACGCGATCGTCTCGTCGACCTGGATGCCGCCGGCGATGATCACCGTCGCGCGCTCCGGGACGTAGAAGTCCTTCATGAACTTGCAGGCGTCGGCGAGGGTGATCGTCGACAGCTGCTCGTCGTTACCGCCGGTCTCCTGCTCGTAGGCGTGACCCTTGGGATAGATCGCCGACATCGCGATCTGCGGGATCAACCCCTCGGGCGTGCGGTTGCCACCGCGGATCTCGTTGCGGACGACATCGCGCTCGCGGAGGAACTCCGCCTCGGTGATGGTCTGGCAACCGTAGTGCATCCGCATCGCCTCCACCTTCACCATCGCGTCCATCTGCTCGGCGCGCGCGTACACCATGTAATGCGTGGTGTCGGGGTTGGTGTACGCGTTCATGTTGATCGCGTTGTTCATCAGGAAGTGCATCAACGGCTTGGTGTCGGGACCATCCGGTTTGTGCTGGAACATCATGTGCTCGACGAGGTGAGCGAGCCCGGCCTTGCCCGGCGGGTCTTCCTTCGCGCCGACTTCGTAGCGAACGTCGACCTCGACGAGCTGTGTGCTCGGATCCGGCATCACGACGAAGCGCAGGCCGTTCTTCTCGAGTCGTCCGCGGCGCTCTCCGTGCTTGAACGCGATCTGCGGCGTCGACGGATTGCAGGCGATGAACAGCAAGGTGGCGGCGAGCGAGCCCATCCACACCCGGGTCGGAATCCTCATGGGACGGGATCTTTCCCAATCTGCGAATGTTTGCAAGGTCGGCTTGCTGGCGCCGTTGAGGTGCCGCCTTCGCGCTGCGACCATGGGCCGTCGCAGGGGCCCTTATGGGTTTCCGTCGGGAGGCCGTTCGGTCTATGGTCCGCCGCGAAATGGCCCGTGACCCGGACAAAGCGTTTTTCGGACATCCCGCCGGTCTCAGAACGCTGTTCTTCACCGAGATGTGGGAACGGTTCTCCTACTACGGGATGCGAGCGTTCCTCATCCTGTTCCTCGCGGCGCCCAAGTCGTTGGGCGGCATGGATATGTTCGAGCTCGACAAGGGCGGCAAGCAGGTCGCGACCCCGGGTGCGGCCGCGATCGTTGGCATGTTCGGCGCGTCGGTCTATCTGCTCGGCTTGCCCGGCGGCTGGATCGCGGACCGCTTCCTCGGTCAGCGCAAGGCCGTGATCTTGGGCGGGCTCGGCATCGCGATCGGCAATGCCATCCTGGCGATTCCCGGCCTCGGCGACGGGTTCTACGTCGGCCTGGTGTTCATCGCGTTCGGCACCGGCTTCCTCAAACCGAACATCTCGTCGCTGGTCGGCCAGCTCTACGGCGATCACGACGTCCGGCGCGACAGCGGCTACACGATTTACTACATGGGCATCAATATCGGCGCGACGATCGCACCGTTCGTCTGCGGGTACTTCGCCGCCGATCCCGACTTCCGCGCGTTCCTCCTCAAGAAGGACATCGATCCGAACCTGTGCTGGAACTTCGCTTTCGGCGCCGCGGCGATCGGCATGGTCGCAGGCCTGATCCAGTTCGTCGTCGGGCAGCGCGTTTTCGGCGACGCCGGCAAGCACCCGACGATTCCAACGGATCCGAAGATCGCGCAGCGCGATCGCAGCATCTTGATCGGCGTCATCGCCGCGCTGGTCGGGCTCGGCGTGCTGATCGGGGTCGCGCGTCCATCGGGAGACGTGATCTCCAACGCGATGGGCATCGGCCTGATCATCGGCTCGGTGGTGCTGTTCTTCGTGCTGTACCGAGCCGGTCGCGATGCCACCGAGAAGCGCCGCATCCTCGCGATGATCCCGCTCTACATCGGTGCCATCGGGTTCTTCGGCATCTTCGAGCAGGCACCGACCACGCTCAACACCTTCGCGGACAAGTACACCGAGCGCGAGCTGCTCGGGATGGAGATCCCGTCCCCGTACTACCAGTCGGTCAACGCGATCTTCATCGTCGCGCTGGCGCCCGTGATGGCCTATCTCTGGGTGCGCCTCGCACGTGCCCGAAAGGAACCGTCGGCCGTCAACAAGTTCGCCATCGGCATGCTGCTGGTCGCGATGGCGTTCGTCGTGATCTTACCGGTGAGCGGCGTGGATCAGACCGGCGGCCAGGTCAGCGGCTTCTACCTGATCGGGCTGTACTTCTTCTATACGCTCGCCGAGCTCTGCATCTCGCCGGTCGGGCTGTCGAGCATGTCGAAGCTCGCACCCAAGCGCCTTGGCGGCATGGTGATGGGGACCTGGTTCCTCGGCACCGCGATCGGCATCTACCTCGCCGGTCGCGCGACCGCGATCTCGTCCGGCAAGAGCTACACGTTCCTGTTCGTGTTCCTGCTGGTCGCGGCGGTCGTCATGGCGGTCGCGCTGTTCGCGATCGCGCCGATGATCCGCAAGATGATGGACAAGGACGCCGTTGCGCTGCCGCCCGTCGAGCCGCCGGTCACGCTGCCGGTCGCGAAGATCAACAAGGACTAGATCGTCGGCCAGACGTCGAGCCGGATCCGCTCGACGCCGGTGATCCGCTCGAGCATCGCGCGCCACGTCACCTCGGGCACGATCACCATGCCGTTGGGGTGCAAGGGATGCACGCCGACGACGCGGTTCCCGGGATCTCTTCGCGCCTCGATCAGCGCGGCATCGAGCTGCGATCCGAGCCCGAGGAAGTTCAGCGTCAGCACGCGATAGCGGCGCTCGACGGCGACCGGCTCGGGGCGCAGGTTGATCGTCGCGCGCGCGTACCACGCGATCATGAACGCGATGTGCCGCTCCGGGACGATCGCGACACCACCGACGGGGATCCTCACCGCCTGCGCGGCGGCGACGAGGGCCGGATGCGCGGATACCCGACCCTCGGTGCGCGTGCCGCCGACGTGGAGCATGACGATGCCGAGGGCGAGCACCGCGGCGATGATCATGCGGGGTGCCTCGATGCGGCGCAGGATCGCGCGGGCGACGATCGATCCGCAGCATGCCATCGGCACGAACGCGATCACGCGGAGGCGCATCGCGAGGCCTTGCCCGTCGGTGGTGTCGAGCCACGGCAGCGCGATCAACGTCCCGAGCGCGATCATCGACCACGCGACCACGTCCCTGCCGGCGCCTTGACGTGTGGTGAACGGGCCCGGCGTCCTGCCGATCCGTCGACGCAGCAGCATGCCCCCGAGCGCGAGCGCGATGCCGCCGAACGCGATGATCCAGTTGAGCAGCCCGCTGCTGACGATCAACGTGCCGATGCCGATCAGCTCACCTGCCGTCTGGAGCACGATCGCGAGGAGTAGCAGGCGCGAGCGTCGGTCGGGTTGCTCGAGGATCAACAAGGCGGCGGCCGCGAGCGCGAGCACGGCGCAGATCACGGGTTCGTAGCCGAGCCGGAGCTTGCCGGCGCGCACGGGCAGGGACCAGTCGGCATCGGTGGTGAATAGTCCATCGATCAGATCGAGATCGCCGGGAGACAGGAAGCGCTCCGGCATCACGAGCCCGGCGAGCGCGAGGAGACCGAGCCCGATCGCGATCGGCAGGATGCGTCGCCAGCGCAGCTTGCCTCGACGGAACGCCTCGGCGATCGCGGCGGGGAGCGCGATGCCGATCACGAGCCCGGCGGCCATCTTGTGGGTCAGCAGCGCGAGGGCGATGCCGGCGATCGCGATGCTCGCGGATCGCCGAGACGGTGCACGCATCGCGCGAAGCACCAGCCACAGCGCCGCCATCGCGACGGTCAGCCCGATGCCGTTCTTGACGAACTCGATCGTCAGGTACATCGAGCCCGCGCTCGCCGTGGCGAGTGCCGCCGCGATCAAGCCGGCGCCACGATCGCGCTCGCGCGACAGCTCCATCCCGACGCCGTAGGCGGGGAGTGCGATCAGCGCGCCGAGGACCGCGGCTCCGAGCTTCGCCCCGGTGATCGGATCGGTGACGGCGGCGAACGGGGCGAGCAGATAGAAGGCGAGGGGGCTCGCCGGATACTGGAGGTGCCCGGTCTCGAGCAGGGAGCGGAGCTGGATCGGATAGAAGTAGCCGTCGACGCCGAGCGGAAACGGCGAGCTAGCGAGGACGTTCCACCGCTGGACGAAGCTCCACACCACGAGCGCCGTCAGACCGACGGCCACGCCGAGCGGAGCCACCCAGCTCGGCACGTCTCGTCTCGTCACCCCGCGAGTCTAGCGAACGCACGTTGATCGGGGACAGGATCTAGCCTCGCGGAATCGCGATGGTTGTGGAGTCGATCAGGCGGCGCGGACGGGCTCGTCTTGGAGCTCGCGCTGGATCCAGATCGGCATCGTGCCGCTGGTCGTCCGGGTCTCGCCGCGCAGCTGCGCGAGGTCGGCATCCATCACCGAGCGGGCGAGCTGACAGAACGCGGCGTAGCCCGGATCGTTGCGCTCGACGATCGTGCCGGCGCCCGGGCGCAAGCTGCCCGCGAGTGCCGAGGTCCGACGGATCGTGCTGACGAGAGGAGCCTTGACCTGGAGGTGGTCATCGATCATCTGCGACATCCGGGTCAGGCAAGCGCCCTCGGAGTCGGTCGAGACCTGGTTGCCGATCAACCGCACGCCGAACCGGCGGAGCGTGTCGGCGACCCGCTCGACGAGCTCGGGATTCATCGGGCGCAGCACTTCGAGGAGCTGCGGGATCGTGCGCGCCTTGCCCTCGTTCGCGAGCGCGGAATCGATCAGTCCTTGCTCGGTCTCGTCACTGGAGAGCTTGCGCACGGCGCGATGCACGCACGCCTTCATCAGCGCGTAGGCGTTGTTCAGCGAGGGCAACTGCGGCGTGAGGACGAACAGCTTGAGGTCCGCGGACGCGACCAGATCGACGACGTTGAACGACGTGCCGGCGCCGACATCGATGATGACGATGTCGACGTCGAGTCGCGCGATCGCGCGAAGCAGGCGCAGCTTCTGTGCGTTGTTGATGTTCGCGGAGCCAGGACGCGAGGTGCCGGCGACGAGCCTCACCGTCGAGGACGACACCGAGGTCAGGACGTCGTTGAGATCCTCGGCGCGGTGGTCGAGGAAGTCCGCGATCGTGCGCTCCGGATGCAGCACGCCGAACATCGAGTGGACGTTCGCGGCGCCGAGGTCGGCATCGACCACCACGGTGCGGAATCCCATGCGCGCGATCGCGAGCGCGAGGTTCGTGGCGACCGTGGTCTTGCCCACGCCGCCTTTGCCTCCGGCAATGGCGATCATCCGTGGGGCCGGGCGTTTGGTCATCGGAGCAACCAGATAGGTCGACCGATCCCGGCAGGCATTCAGCCGTCACCGGGGTTCGTTTGGGGATCGAGTGCGATACCTGTGATTTCAGCTCGCTACACGGCGGGTGCGAGATGTAGGCGGTATGACCTTCGTGGTGGCGGGTCGTTGCGCTAGTCGATCACTTCGAGGAGCGCGACGACCAGGCGCCTCGCGGCGACGCGCGAGAGCGTGAGGTGTTGACCGTCGATCGTGATCGCGAGCTCGTCACCTGCGTGCGTGATGGCGATCTTCGTCTCCTCGGACTTGCGCGTGATCGAGTACGTCCCACTGCTGTGAGGCTGGGGCTTCAACCGTTGCGTCGGTTTACTGTCGGGGTCATGCACCGCGCCACCATGCGCTGGCCCGCTACCCTCCTCAAGGTACGTGCAGGGTAGTGCTAGGGTGCCCGACGCCGTGCCTACCGCCGTTGTCCTGCTCTCGGGTGGTCTCGATTCCACCACGTGCCTCGCCGTCGCACGCTCGCGCGGCTTCGAGGCCCACGCCCTCACCGTCAAGTACGGGCAACTCCATCAGGTCGAGCTCGATGCCGCGGCTCGTGTCGCTGCCGCCCTCGGCGCGAAGGAGCATCGGATCGTCACCGTCGATCTGGCACCCCTCGCGAGCTCGGCGCTGACCAATACGTCGATCGCCGTGCCGAAGGATCGTCCGCTCGCGGAGATCGGTGCCCCCGGCGACGTGCCGTCGACCTACGTCCCCGCACGCAACACGGTGCTGATGTCCCTCGCGCTCGCCTGGGCCGAATCTCTCGGCGCGCGCGACATCTTCCTCGGCGTCAACGTGCTCGACGCGAGCGGCTACCCCGATTGTCGTCCGGCGTTCGTACAGGCGTTCGAAGCCCTCGCGCAGGTCGCCACGCGCGGCGGCGGCTTTCACGTGCATGCACCGCTGATCGAGCTGACCAAGGCGCAGATCATCGAGCTCGGGCGCTCGCTCGGGGTCGATTACGCGATCACGCACAGCTGCTACGACCCGATCGGCGATCGGGCCTGTGGTCGCTGCGATGCATGCGTGTTGCGCAAGAAGGGCTTCGCCGAAGCCGGCGGCGGCGACCCGACGCGGTACGCCGACTAGAAGCGCCCCGACGCGAGGACCGAGATCCCACCGGCGGGCGTCGTCGATGGACCGACGACGACGCGGACGTGCTCGACGTTGACCGCGATCCCGGGCACGATCGCGACGCGCAACCGACCGATGACACGCGAGAGATCGACCTGCTCGTCGGGTGCGTCCTCCGCCTCTGCCTGCGAGGCGTGAAGCAGGACGAAGAGGCTGAACAGAACCGCTGCGCGTCCCATGTGAACCACGGTATCTCCGACGGTGTGTTCGCGAATGGGACCTCTCGGAGGTCTCACCACGAGGGCGGGGAACGCGCTCGATCGATCGAACGCCTCGACGCTCGATCCCCGTCAAAGAACGGCGAGATGGCGCAACACCGGATGGGTCGCTAGGGCATATGCTCGGGACGTGAAGCTCGGCACGTTGCTGTTGCGCAATGCCGCGATCGGGCTATCCCAGCTCGAGGCCGCGCTGCGCAACCAGGTGCTGTACGGCGGCCGGCTCGGCACCAACCTCGTCGAGCTCGGCTTCATCGATCTCGAGCTGCTGTCGAGCTACCTCGCGGAGCTCTCCGGCTATCCGATCGCCACGCCCACGCTACTCGAGGAGATCGACAAATCGCTCGTCGACAAGCTCGGCGCCGAGACGGCGCACCGGCTGCGGGCGATCCCACTCGGCTACGTCGGCGAGCACAAGGATACGGTCGCCGTCGCGATCGTCGAGCCCGCACACGCTGACACGCTCGACGAGCTGTCGGCGAAGTTCGGCAAGCCGATCACGCAGTATGTCGTCCCCGAGCTGCGCGCCCTCTACTACCTCGAGAAGCACTTCGGGTTGCCCCGCCTCGCGCGCTTCATCCGCAGCGGACGCGCAGGCACGGATGGAGACTCTCCCGAAGGCGAGCGCCGCAGGCAGCAACCGCACCAGGGCATGGTGATGCCACCGACCTTCACTCTCGAGCCGCGTCGTCGCCGGAGCTCGCTGGTGCCACCGAGCTCCGGCGAGCGGGTCTCGTCGACGCTGCTCGCCCTGACCTACGGCGCCGCCTGCGAACGGATCGACACCGCCGAGCATCGCGATGGGATCGCCGATGCGTTGTGCGACTACGCGAAGGGCCGCTTCGATGCGCTCGTCGTGTTCCTGATCCGTGACGGCAACGCCCTCGGTTGGCGCGGCTTTTCCTCGCATCCCGAAACGCAGAAGACGCCGTTCGAGGAGCTGTCGTTGCCGCTCGGCGGAGCGTCGTCGCTGCAGTCCGCGCACGACGCCGGCGAGCCCTACATCGGCGCGCCGGTCTCGGCCGCCAAACCCGTCGAGACCACGCTGTGGACGGCGCTCGGTGTCGCGCTCGATCCGGTCGAGGTCGCGGTGATCCCCGTCGTCGTCAAGCAGCGCGCGGTCAACTTGATCTACGCGCATGTCCTCGGTGGTCCACCGCCCGCGCAGCTCGCCGCCGAGCTCGCCGATCTCGCCACGCGCTGCGCCACGACGTATCTGCGCTTGATCCGGCAGTCGCGCGGCTCGTGATCACCGACGAGACGCACTATCTCGCGCTCGCGGCAGCGTACGCGCGCGGTGCCCTCGGCGAGCTCGCGCTGTCCGACGACGAAGCGCTGCTCCGCGCGACCCATCTCAAGCTTCACCGCTTCAAACGCACGGCGCAGCTGCCGCGGGTCAAGGCCGTGATCGGCGCGCTGCGAGGGTTCGGTGCGGATCGCGTGATCGATCTCGGCTCGGGTCGCGGTGCATTCGTGTGGCCGCTGCTCGAGACCACCGAGCTCGCGGTCATCGCCGTCGACGTCCTCGACTATCGAGCGCTCCTGTTCGAGCACACGCGCCGCGGTGGGATCGAGCGGGTTGCCGGTGTTCGTGCCGACCTCAGGTCGCTGCCCTTCGCCGACGGAGCCGTGCCCTGCGTGACCGCCCTCGAGGTTCTCGAGCACCTTCCCGACAACGGTCCCGAGCGTGCGATCGCCGAGGCGATGCGCGTCGCGTCGGTCGCCGTGATCGCGAGCGTGCCCTCGCACGACGACAACAACCCAGATCACGTGCAGCTGTTCGATGCGCGCGGCCTCGAGCAGATGTTCCGCGATGCCGGTGCTCGGCGGGTCTCGCTCGATCACGTCCTCGGACATGCGATCGTCGTGGCCCGCCGATGATCGAAGCGATCTTCAAGTATCCGAGGACGCATCACCTCGAGGGCAGCCGGCTGCAGCCCGGCGATCACGATCTCGAGCAGGTACCGCTCGATTCGTTGCGCGGCGCGTACTGCGTGATCGAGGAGAAGCTCGACGGTGCGAACGCCGGGATGTCACTCGACGAGCACGGGCGACTGCGCCTCCAGAGTCGCGGCCACGTGCTGACGGGCGGGCCGCGAGAACGTCACTTCGATCTCTACAAGCAGTGGGCGCGCACGCACGAGGCCGCGCTCGCCGAGCGCCTCACCGAGGGGCTCACGCTGTACGGCGAGTGGCTGTACGCGAAGCACACGATCTTCTACGACCGGCTGCCGCACTACTTCATGGAGTTCGACATCCGCGACGCGAGCGGCGCCTTCTGGTCGACGGCGAAGCGCGCGGCGCATCTCGCCGGAGGACCGATCACCGCGGTACCCGTGCTGTGGCGCGGCGTCCTCGATAGACCGCATCACCTCCCCGACCTCGTCGCGCCCTCGCTCTACAAGTCGCCGCGGTGGCGAGAGCGGCTCCGCGACGCTGCGATCTCCGGTGGGGTCGACCCCGATCGCTGCGCGGTCGAGACCGACGCGAGCGACCTCGCCGAGGGCCTCTACATCAAGGTCGAGGATCCGACGACCGGCCTCGTCCTCGCCCGCTACAAGTGGGTGCGCGCATCGTTCCTCACCGCGGTCACCGACTCGGGATCCCACTGGCATAGCCGGCCGATCGTCGCGAACGGGCTCGCCGACGGTGTCGATCTCTTCGCCTCGCAAAGCCTCGGTCTCGAGCCGGACGTCTAGCTGCTACGCTGCGCGCCGTGCTGCCCGACCTCGCACCCGGCGTGGCGATCGACTGGCCGGCCATCGAGGCGTGGCTCGACGATGTCGTACCCGTGCGCGAGCTGCTCGCCACACCGCAAGACCACGCGTTCCACGCCGAGGGCGACGTCTGGACGCACACCAAGATGGCGATGGAGGCGCTCGTCGAGGGCCCGCTGTACGCGGCGCTCGAGCCCGCGCATCGCAGCGTCGTCGCCGCCGGCGTCTTGCTCCACGACATCGCCAAACCGGCCACCACGCGTCTCGACAACGGCAAGCTGACCTCGCGCGGTCACTCGGCCCGCGGCGACCTGATCGCGCGTGTCGCGCTGTGGCGCATGGGGGTGCCGTTCGAGGTTCGCGAGCACGTCTGCGCGCTGATCCATCACCATCAGGTCCCGTTCTTCGGCATCACCAAGCCAGGAGCCCTTGCAGTGCGGCTCGCGATCCGGCTCTCGCTCGTCACCCGCAACGACTGGCTCGTCGCCGTCGCCGACGCCGATGCACGCGGCCGTCGCTGCGCCGATCCAGCCGACCAGACCCGGATCATCGAGCACTGCGCGCTGTGGGCCGAGCACTGCCGCGAGCTCGGTGTGCTCGATGCGCCGCAGGCGTTTCCGTCGGCGCATACGCGTCGCGTCTACTTCGAGTCCGAGGCGGGCGCACGGCTGCCCGAGGTGCTCGCCCACGACGACACCGCCTTCGAGGTCATCCTGATGTCGGGCCTCCCGGCGTGCGGCAAGGACACCTACCTCGCCACTCGCCAGCTGCCGGTGATCTCGCTCGACGCGCTCCGCGACCAGCTCGACGCCGACTTCGGTGACGCCCAGGTGATCGCCGAGGCACGCGAGCAAGCCCGCATGTACCTACGCGCTGGGACCCCGTTCGCGTGGAACGCGACCAACCTGACCCCGTCCCTGCGTGGTCAGCTGATCGAGTTGTTTCGCTCGTACCGGGCGCGGGTTCGCATCGTGTACTGCGAGGCGACGCCCGAGGATCAGCGCGCGCGCAATCGGGCTCGTCGCGACCCGGTGCCAGCGGCTGTCATCGAGCGCATGCTCGGTCGCTGGACGGTGCCGGACGCGACCGAGGCGCACGAGCTGACCTTCCTACTCCCGCGCGATCGAGAGGCCTGAAATGCCGGAACGATGTCAGTATAAAATATCGAAATTGCTTATAAAGTTAAGCAACAACGATGATCCAGTCGGTTACTTGCTTCTTTCCGGCAAAGAGGCAATCTCCAGCTCGTGCCGCAACGAATGAGCTTGTCGAACTCGCCCTGCAAGGTCGGGTTCGGAACGATCGCAGTCGCTCTAGCCGCCCTGTCGATGGCGGTCCTCGGCCACGCCTTTTAAGGCGCGCACGAGCTACGGCTGCTCGGTCCAGTAGCGGACCCAGTCACCGTCCGGGATCAGCGTCCCGACGTGCACCGATGCCGGATCCGCCAGCGTGTAGATCCAGGCCCAGATCTCCTCACCGGTCACCAGCGTGACTTGCGTGATGACCCGCGCGAACGCCTCACCCTCGTAGGGATCGAGGAGGCCGAACGTAGCGGCCAGCTCGGTCAGCCACAGCACCTCGCCGACCACCTGACCCGAGCCTGCCTCGGTGTAGCCGGGGTAGCCCATCGGAAACGCGTAGATCTGGCCGCGGGCATGGGCGGCCGCGGTCTTCGTGATCGAGTTCGCGACCAGCGAGCGCGCCGTCTGTCCCGAGCGCAGCGTCCCGTAGACGAACAAGCGATCGAGCACCTCGTGCGATCCCGTCGTCCGCTCCACCTCGAACGACCCCGTATGACGCTTCCGCACAGGCACAGCCTCCAGTCTTAGCGCGGCGCGAGGAACGCTTCCACCTGATCTATCCAGGGCAACAACATCGCGGCACCGATCCCTTCGCCATGACCGAGGCCGACCTCGAAGATCGGCGCGAGCCCGAGCTGGGTGAGGAGGACCGCATGCATCGGCGACCCACCATGTGCGGCGATCAAGTAGTCGGTGACGTCGGGTGCGAGTCGCATCGCGATGACGGCCGCTGCGCCGGTCGCATGTCCGTCGAGGACCACCGGGACGTGCAGCGACGCCGCCCCGAGGATCAACCCGGCGAGCACGCAGGTCTCCGGTCCCCCGAACGCGGCGAGCAGCTCGAGACCACTGCCACTCCATGCGCGACCTTGCTGATACGCCTTGCTGACATCCGGCAGGGCGATCGTGCCGAGGCCGCGCTCCGGTGCGAGGGACCAATCGGGTTCCGTGCCCGAGGGATGACGAATCTCCACGGCATCGTCGACCAGCGGGAAGTCTGGCGAATTCGCGAGGGTGGGATGCAACGTGCCAGCGATCGCCGCCGCCGACAGATCGCTGCCGAGCCCGAGGGCTCCCAGCGCGAGCACGTCGAGGCCGGGTTCCGATAGCGAGATCGCCAGGGCGATGCCCGCCTCGAGGCCGCGCGCCGCGTCGATCACCGTCATCGCCGGCTCGCGTGTCAGATCTCTCGTCGGACCATGCCCGAGCTTGATCGTCGACGCCGGCATCGCCGCGGCCTCGGTCACACCCGCATCGACGATCACGATCGGTGCACGGTTCGCGCGGGCCATGCTCGACAACGCGGCGCTCCCACCCGCGATCGCCGAGGCCGCGATCACCGTCGGATGCGAGGCCCCGAGTGCAAGGCCGGGATCGCCCGCGCCATGATCGCCTGCGACGACGACCACCGTCCTCCTCGCGACCTTCGGTGCTGCCGTGTGCTGCGCACCGCCGAGCAGCCCCGCGATCCGCGCGAGCAACTCGAGGTTGGCCGCCGCGAACGTCCCGCGCACCGCCTCGGCATGGGCGCGCGACGCCGGTCCGATCGAGTCGACGACGTGACGGATCACGTCGCTCATCCGCGACCCCACATCGCGGCCTTGCGCTTCTGCCCGACCAGGATGACCACGAAGAACGGTCCGCCGAGCACCGCGGTGACGGCACCCGTCGGCAGCTCCGCCGGCGCGATCGCCATCCGCGCGATCGCATCGCATAGCGCGAGCAAGACCGCGCCACCGAGCACCGACGCGGGGATGAGCAAGCGATGACTCGGCCCGAGGATCCCGCGCAGCGCGTGCGGCACGATCAAGCCGATGAAGCCGATCGGACCTGCGAGCGCGATCGCGGCACCGACCAGCAGCGACGCAACCGCGAACACCACGATCTGGGTGCGGGCCACCGCGACTCCGACGGACGCCGCGGCCTCGGGACCTGCCGCGAGTGCGTCGAGCTCGCGGCTGTACGCGATCAGCACCAGGATGCCGAGCAAGATCGGCACCACCGCGTAGCCGACCGAGCCGATCCGCATCGAGTCGAGGCTGCCCATCATCCAGCGCAGCATGTGACTGACGTCCGAGAAGTCGCTCGTGTACTGGACGAGCAGCGATGCCGCCGAGCACCACATCGACACCGTCACCCCGGCGAGCACGAGCGTCGCGGCGGGGAGCTGGCTCCCGATCTTCGCGAGGTTCCAGACCACGACGAGCGTGACCACCGCGCCGCACAACGCCGCGGCGCCGATCCCGACATCGCCCAGCGTGGCCTCGATCCCGACGCGGATCCCGATCACCGCGAACAGCGAGCTGCCCGAGGAGATGCCGAGCGTGAACGGTTCGGCGAGTGGGTTGCGCAGCAGCGCCTGCAGCGCGCAACCGGCACCCGCGAGCGCGCCACCAACGAGCAGCGCGGCGAGCACGCGGGGCATCCGCAACAACAGCACCGCGTGATCGCGCGACGCCGGATCGAACGCATCGAGCCCGAGGAGCTCGAAGCTGCGCCCCTCGCGCGTCATCACCACGCCGGTCAGGATCGAGAACGCCGCGACCGCGACGGCGAGCGCCAGACAGATCAGCAGCGTGATCGCGAGTCGCCGACCCGTCACCCGCTTCGCCTTCGCCGAGACAAAGCTCATCCCGGCACCGCGAACCTCGCGCCGCCGGGCAGCGCACCGACGTGGATGTCGACCCCGAACGCTTCGCGCGTCGACCCCGACGCGAGCACGTCCACGGGTGCACCGCGTGCGGCGAGGTGCCCGCTGGCGACCAACCACATCGTGTGGCCGTAGCGGAGCGCGAGATCGAGATCGTGCGTCACCACCACCGCCGCATTGCCGGCCTCGCACTGCGCCCGCAGCATCTCGAACACGCTGCGGGCATGCGCGGGATCGAGCCCGGCCGTCGGCTCGTCGAGGAGCAACGCGCGCGCGCGCTGGCAGATCGCCTGCGCGATGATCACGCGCCGCGCTTCACCGCCCGAGATCTCGTCGAACCGCCGATTCGCGAGGTGGCTGACATCGCACACCGACATCGCCTCGCGCGCCGCGACCAGATCCGCCTCCGACGCCAATCCGAGCCCGCGCTGATTCGTGTAGCGACCGAGCAGCACGACTTCCTCGACGGCAAACGGGAACGCGAGGTCGTAGTGCTGCGGCAGATACGCGAGGTCCTTCGCGATCACGCGACGCGGCGCCCGACTCGGGTCATGCCCGAAAACCTTGACGCGACCCAGCCTCGGCGCGACGAGCCCGGCGAGTGCGCGCAACAACGTGGTCTTGCCGGCCCCGTTCGGTCCGACGATCACCACCAGCTCTCCGGCGTCGACCTCGCACGATGCGCGCACGACGTCCCGCCCACCGAGAGCGACCGCGACGTCGACGAGCTCCAGCCACGCCATGTCCACGGCTACCATACGCTACGCCAGCGAGCCGAACGGCGAGCAAGTACCCTTGGGGTACAGTCACGCGATGCCGGCCGACCCGCGCGATGACTTCGGCGTCCTCGAAGGCAGCGAGCACATGCTGTTCGGCCTCGACGATCCGTACGGGGTGCTGCGCGTCGAGACCGCGCGCTACCTCGCGCAGACCACGCCGGATCTCGAGCTCGAGAGCATCGCGTGCACGGGCTCGCCGAAGTGGCTGACGATCACGCGCCGGATCGACCCCCAGAACTCCCTGATGACGGTCACCAGCTTCGGCCTCTGCACGGAAGCCGTGATCATGTTCGGCAGCGGCTACGGCAGCGAGCAAGCCGAGGCGACGATCACCCTGCTCTGCGTGCGCTGGAACGAGCCGTACCGCCAGCTGGTCCGGGCCTACGTCGATCTAGGTGCTGACGTGGTCCCCGGCTACACCGACGAGGCGTTCCAGCATCGGCTGCTCGCCTTTCGCGCCGAGATGGACCCGGAACAACATCTGGGGTAGGACCATGCGTGGTGCGGCGTCGCAACAATCGTGTCGCGATGAGCTTGCCGGTGGAGGTGATCACCGGCGGCAAGAAGACGCGCGCGATCACCCAGGATCTGTCGCCGTACGGGATGTTCGTGCGGATGTCACCGCCGCTCGCGGTGGGCACCGTCGTCCAGCTCGTGATCTCGCCGAACGGCCAGCGCTTCCTCACCACGGGTCAGGTCACGCATAGCCTCGGCGAGGTCGAGGCCCGCATGCTCGGACGGTTCCCCGGGGTTGGCGTCGTGTTTCGCGATCCGGTGCGCGCTGCCGACGAGCAGTTCACCGAGGCGGTCGGCCGGCTGCTGCTCCATCACACCACCGCGATGGATACCGGCGAGATCCGGATCGTCGTCGGTGATCCGCAGACGCGCTTGCTCGAGCGGCTGTCCACCGCGCTCGATATCGCCGGCTTCTCCGTCGCCACGGCCACCAACGGGATGGAGGCGATCGGCGCGTGCCTGACCCGCACGCCCGATGTCGTCCTCGTCGAGCGCGACATGCCGGTCGTCGACGGGCTGCATGTCCTCCAGGAGATGGGGCGTCACACCGAGCTGGCGGGTGTGCCGGTGATGATGATGTCGGCCGACGCTTCGGACATCCTCCGGTTGCAGGCGCTGCAGCTCGGCGCGGTCGACTTCATCCCGAAGCCGTTCACGGTGCTCGAGATCATCTTGCGCGCACGCCGGTGGGCGAGGGCGAGCCAGCGCGATGCGGCTCGCGTCGTCCTGCGCGGCACGTTGACCGAGCTCGGCTTGCCGTCGCTGCTGACGATGTTCGAGCAGGATCGCAAGAGCGGACAGCTGTCGGTCACGCGCGATCACCTGGTCGCGTTCATCGACGTGCTCGAGGGCAAGATCGTGCGCGCGCGCAGCAACGAGATCGACGCCACCTCGCACGAGATCCTGATGTCGGTACTCGATTGGAAGGAAGGCTACTTCGAGCTGTCGTCGGGAACGCCGTCGCAGGTCAAGCCGGAGCTCGAGACCACGATCACGCACCTGTTGATGGAGCACGCGCGCCGCAGCGACGAGGTCTCGCACTCGCAGCGGATGGCGGCGGTGCGGCCTATTTCTTCTTGAACAAGTTGAAGCCGCTCTTCTCGAGAACCTTGTCTTCGATCGCCTGGATCGCCGCCAGCGCCGACGTGTGCCCTGCGTTCGCGGCCAGCGCCGCGCGGTAGTGCACCACGGCCTGTTTGTTGTGGCCGAGCGCCTGCTCGAGCTGACCGAGATAGACCAGCGCCTGCGCCGGATCGCGCGACTTCTGGCTCGCGTGCGTCATCATCTTGCGGGTCTTGTCGGCGAGCTTGGGCCGATCGGCGGGCGGAGCAGTCAGCAGCTGAGCGAAGGCGAGGAGCGCGGAGTGCTCGAACTCGTGTGGGTTGAGCGACGACGCACGCGTGAGCTCGGCGACCGCCGCCGGTAGCTGATTCGCGTGCAGCGCGGAGATGCCGCGCTTGAACGCCTCGGCGGCCTCGTCGATCGATTGCGAGACGCGGTCCGATCCCTCGGACAGCACCGCGCTAGGTGCGCCACCGGATTGCGAGATCGTGCGCGGGCGGACGACGCCCGAGATCGTGCGGGGCGTGGCGACGGCTCCCGAAACGGTGCGCGGCTTCGCGAGGTTGTTCGACGACGTCCGCGACACGGTGACGTCGCCCTGCGAGATCGTGCGCGGCGTGACGACCGGTGGTGTGCTCGGTGGCTTGTCGCGCGTCGGTGGCTTGAGGCTCTGCCACGGTCCGGTGGGATGCTTCTTCTCGGTGGCGGGTGGCTCACTCGGTGCAGCGGTGCGCTGCGGCAAGGCCGTGCTGTCGTCGTCGTACGCCTTGCGCGGCTTCGTGTTGGTGCCGATCGCGCCCCGAAACTCTTGCTCGGCGGGCGTCACGACCGGGGCCGTCGCGGGCCTTGGTGTCTGGGTGCGCGAGACGACAGGATTGGTCGCGAGCGAGGTCGGGATGGCGTGATCGCCGGTCGGCTTGCGCGTGAACGAGACAGAGACCGGCTCGGTCGACATGGTTTTCGGGCGCGTCAGCATCGGCGTCGACACCTGACACTCGCGGCACGCGACCAGCGCGTAGACCACGGCCTGGACCGTGCGCGGATCGAGCTCGCGATGGCGCGCTTCGATCTCCGGTAGCGAGGAGCCGCCCTTGAGCGCGTCGAGGATCGGTAGCTCGGGCGTCACGATCCCGAACCACGTGGCGTGCTCGATCGCGGTCTCGCCGAGGGTAAAGTGGGAGCCGAGCTCGCGCAGCTCGGTGACCAGACGCAGCTCCGACAGGTTCAGCCGCGCGCCTTGCAAGATCACCAGCCGGACATCGACCGCCGCGTCGGGAGCGACCGCGATCGTGGTGGTGTCATCGACGACGAACGCCCCCGACTCGATCGAGAACGTGCGCGCTGCGCGCTGCGCGATCACCTTGCGGCGCAGCACAGCGATCTGCTCGCCCTGGAGACGCGCCGCCGATGCGAGCAACGCGATCTCGTCGATCTCGGGCGTCGCCGCGATCTGCTTCGCGACGGTCGCGACCTGGGTCGAGGTGATCAACCCGCTGGTCATCGCGATGCGGCTCGCGGCATCTGCCGGTTGCGGGGAGGTCGCGCCGACGATGGCCCCGTGTGCGAAGGCCACACGATAATCGCGCCCATCCGATGCATGGACGGTCAGCTGACCGGTGATCTCGCGCAGGCCGAACTGACCGAAGGTGAGCCCCCACGGTCGGTCGGAGATCTGTCCGCGAACGAGCTCGGCCACGACGCTTCGATAGAGTACTCGACCGGATGGTTTCAGTGTTTAGAAACGGGCGCGACGTCTCACGCCGCGAGCTCCTCGCGAAGTTGCGTCAAGATCCGACCCAGCAGGTTCGAGCCTTTCCACTGGGCCGGATCCTGGGCGCGCGGATCTGACGCGCTCAGTCCGATGCCCCAGATCTTGTCGTACGGGCTGGCCTCGACCAGCTCGGTCCCCTTGGTGGCGAGCAGCAGCTCCTTGAGCTCCGGATTCTGCGTGAACTTGGCCCGATTGCCGGCCAGCACGATCTCCTCGCGGCTGCGCTTCCATACCCTGTCGTCAAACGGCTTCACCTTCCGACCCAGCGCCTTGTGCTCGCGGGGGTGAGCAGCGGACAGGATCTTTTCGGCGACCTCGGCGTCGGCAAACAACACCGCCTTGCCGTGCATCATGAACTGCTCGGCGCAGGTGAACGTGTTCCCGCCATCGGTGAACGAGCACCGAAACCACTGCGAGAACGGGGACGCCTCGGTGAAGAAGAATGTGTACCCCGACATGGTGTGTAAGATACACGAACAAAGGCGAGGCGCTACGGCTTGCTCGAGGGCAGCACCACGTTGATCTGCAAGCCCGAAGAAGCATTGCGTTTCGCGAACGAGATCTGCTGGAGGACGTCGCGCAGGCAGGTCCCGAGCGAACCCGTGTTGATCTCGGGTGGCTCGAACCGGATCGATTCGGGCTTGCCGGTCGCGTCGATCATCATGTTGACCAGCGCCTTGTCGGCGCCGACCGGATGCTTCGTGGCGCACGCCATCAACTTCGCGAGGTTTGGTCTGACCGCCTTCATGTCGGCCTCGCGCGTCTCGGCGTCGCCCTTCTCCACGATGATCTCCATCGGAGCGGGCTGTCGCTGGATCAGGAGCGCGATGGCAAGGCCGCCACCGGCCAGCACGACCAGCGCGAGGGCGATCCACATCCACGTGCGGGACGGAGCCGTGCGTGTGGGTGCGTCGGTGGGCTGCGGTTGCGAGACCGGCTGGCCCTGACGCTGCGCGAGCCGATCGACGACCGTCTGGACGTCGGTCGAGATCGGACCGGCTTCGGTCTCGACCGAGGGAAACCCTTGCTCGTCGTCGTCGCCCTCGGCGGCATTGGAGGCGATCGGGGGCCCCTCGACCGCGGCACCGTCTTGTTCGATCGCCTGCGCGACCGCGGTCTGGCGGGTCCGGATCTCGCCTTCGAACAGGGTCTGCACGAGCTCGCCGATCTGCTCGTGCGCCCACGGCCGGTGCGGTGCGATCGCGTCGGCGAGCGCCGTGCCCATCGCACGCACGGTCGGAAACCGCTGGTCCGCGTCGCGCGACAGCGCCTGCATGACGACGTCGACGAGCGGAGCCGGAGCGTCGGGGCGATAGCGACGGAGGTCGGTGATCGGTTGCTCGAGCACCGCGTGGAACGTCAGGTAATCGGTGGTGCGCTGGAACAACCGGCGCAGCGCGATCATCTCGTACGCGACGATGCCGAGCGCGAACACGTCGACGCGGCGAGACAGCTCCTCACCGCGCAGCTGCTCGGGAGCCATGTACGCGTACTTGCCTTTGACCTCGCCGCCCTGCGTTTGCTGCGAGCCTTGTGCGCTCTTGACCTTCGCGATGCCGAAGTCGAGCACCTTCGCCGTGCCGCTCTCGCAGACGAACACGTTCGCGAGCGTGACATCGCGGTGGATCACGCCGAGCGAGTTGCCCTCGCGATCGCGCAGCTCGTGCGCGTAGTGCAGCGCATCGCAGAGCTGCAGCAGCACCGCCGAGATGAAGCCAAGATCGAGCGGCTTGTTCTGTCGCTGACTCGCGCGCAACAGTGGCAGTAGCGTGACGCCCTCGAGGTACTCCATCACGATGTAGAGCTGGCCATCGCTCTCGCCGAGCTCGTAGACCTGACAGATGTTCGAGTGCGCCATCTTCGACGCGATCTGCGCCTCGCCGATCAGCATCTTGCGAAACCGCGGATCGGCGGCGAACTGCGGGAGGATGCGCTTGATCGCGTAGAGCTTCGCGAACCCGGCCGCGCCCTCGAGCCGCGAGAGAAAGATCTCGCCCATCCCGCCCTGAGCCAGCCGAGCGATCAGCTCGTAACGACCGAGACGCACCGGCGGCGATCCTAGCAGCGCCTACAGAGAAAGCGCCTTTTCGAGCGCCGCGAGCGCCTGCTTGACCCGTGGCGACGGGGCACGCAGATACTGGTCGGCCAACCCGCGTACGCGCTTGGCTTTGACGGCCGGCACATCGACCGCATCCCACGCGGCGATCCCGGTGGTCTCGGCCGCGTACGACACGTCGATGATGACGTCGGGCTTGCCGCGCAGGACCTCCTCCATCGACACCTTCGGATACTTGACGCCCGACGCCGCGAGGACGTTCTCCCCACCACACACGGCGAGGAGCTCGTCGAGCCAGCTGCCCGGCCCCCCGGCGACCAGGTTGCCGACGCCACCGGACTCGCGGTCGATGATCAGCAGGACGCGCGGGCGCTTCGCGGGGCGCCGCGCGGCGGCATCGTCGAGGGACCTGTCGATCTCGGCGATCGCGCGTTCGGCGGCTTCCGGCTTGCCCATCCGTGCGCCGACGACACGTAGGCCCCGCTTGATATCGGGCAGCGCGTGGCCGCAACACTCGACGGTCTCGATCTTCGCGTCGTGGAGCGCGCCGGCGGTCCGACCGTGGATGTCGTCGACGATGACGAACGACGGAGTGAGCCGAACGATGGTCTCGAGGCTCGGCGACAGGAAGCTGCCCACCTTGGGGAGCGCCTTGACCTCGGGTGGGTAGGGCGAAAAATCGTCGACGCCGACGAGCTGCGTGGTGGCACCCAGCGCGGCGACGACCTCGGTCGCGGACGGGGTCAACGAGACGATGCGGACGTCGTTGGTGGGTGCGGACTGCTCGCGCGAGCAGGCAATCAACGCGAGGAGCAGCAGTGCCTTCACGCGATCTGGGTATCACACTGCGGTATCGTGCGGCTGTGGAGGCCGATCTCACCGGGGTGGTACTCGACGGACGCTATCGCGTCATCGAACCGATCTCCGAGGGCGCGATGGGTGTCGTCTATCGCGGCGAGCGGCTGAAGCTCGGGCGGATCGTCGCGATCAAGGTGATGCACGAGGAGCTGCCGGCGGAGCTATCGAGCCGCAAGCGCTTCGAGACCGAAGCCACCGCGATGGCGAAGCTCGAGCACCCGCATTGCGCGGCGGTGATCGACGTCGGCGTCCACGACAACATGCCGTTCGTGGTGATGGACTACGTCGCCGGCGAGACGCTGCGCGACATCGTCGCGAATGGCCCGCTGCCCGTGCCGCGCGCGGTGGAGCTCGTGCGGCAGGTGCTGTCGGGGCTCGCGCACGCGCACGAACAAGGGATCATCCATCGCGACATCAAGCCCGCGAACATCGTGGTGTCGCAGAAGTCGGGGCTCGGGGATCACGTGAAGATCCTCGATTTCGGACTGGCGCGGATCACCGACGCGCCGAAGGTAACGACCGGCATCGTCGTCGGTACGCCGGCGTACATGGCACCGGAACAGATCCGCGGGACGGAGATCGATCACCGCGCCGATCTGTACGCGGCGGGCGTGCTGCTGTTCGAGTTGCTGACCGCGGCCAAGCCGTTCGTGTCGCCGAAGGACGATCCCGTCGAGGTCTGCTCGATGCACCTCAAGGTTCCACCGCCGACGCTGCGCGCGAAGCAGCCGGGGATCGAGTTCGGCGCGCTCGAGGCGATCGTGGCGAAGGCGCTGTCGAAGAAGCCGGAGGATCGCTACGCGAGCGCTGGCGAGTTCGCGGAGGCGCTCGATGCGGCGTTTCCTCGTCGAGCGACCTCGCCGGTGATCTCTGTTCCCGTCGCCACCGAGAGTGGCTGGACGGTGTCGGCGAACAGCGCGCCGGTAGCTTCCCCCGTGCCGGTGCCGTCCGTCCATTCGGGACCGACCGTGCCGACGGCAGCCGCGACCGGACCGACGGTAGCGCCGCTTCCGGCGATCGCCACCGGGCGAGTCCCGACGAAGATCGGTGCACCTGTCGTGGGACCTGCGACCGGACCGACGACGATTCCGCCGACCGAACCAGTGTTGGACCCGCTGCCGGTCGCGGGTCGCGTGTCGACCCAACCGTTCGATGGGCCGATGCCCCCGGCGGCACCAGCGAGTGCGCCGCCTGGACCTGCGACCGAGCCGCGGGTGCCGCGACCTGCGCGCACGACAAAGGCACCGCCGGCACCGTTCGCGTCGCGCACGAAGTCTCCGACGGTGAAGCCCGCGCCGCAGTCCGCGACGGCCGCAGCCGAGGTGGTCGAGCCGGCGAAACCGCCAGGACCCGGTGGAGGCTTGCCGGCGGATTTCGATCTGTCGATCGCGATCCCGCGTGACGCCTTGGGGGTGAGTGCGAAGGGGTTGTCGCCGGCGTTTGATCTGTCGATGGCGCTCCCGTCGCCGGATGTGCCCGCGGCAGCGCTCGAGACCACACTGCCAGCACCCGTCGAGCTCGAGACCAAGGGTGAGACCAAGCTCGGGCTCGGCACGGTGCGAGCGCCGGAACCAGCAACGAAGCCTGAACCAAAGGAGAGCGCGGATCACGACGCGACCGCGTTCTTCCAAGGTGCACCCCCCTCGGGACCGTCTCCGCTCGAGGTGGGGGATCTGCCGGCGGTCGCCGGGCCGGTCTCGCTGCCGACGTTCACGACGTTGACGAAGAAGCATGCGCAGATCGTCGGGATCGTGATCGGTGCGGTGGTCGTGATCGCGGCTGTCGTCGGGACCTGTAAGGGTGGCAGCTCGACGACCCAGCAGACGACCAGCGAGACCACGACCACGCCCGAGCCGCCAGCGCCGGAGCGCGAGCCCGTTCAGTCCGCGGTGGACGAGCAGTTCATCAAGGCCTCCGAGCTGCTCGAGGCGGGGAAGCCGAAAGCTGCGATCGAGACGCTGGTGCGGGCGCGCCGCGAGTTCCCTCGAGACGCACGGTTTTCGTACCTGCTGGGTCGTGCCTACTTCGAGACCAGACAGGGATCGTCGGGGCTCAAGCAGTTTCGCGACACGCTCGCCCTCGACGGTACCTATCGAGCGGATCCCGACCTCATCAAGGCAGTGCTCGGTGCCTTCAACGGAGCGTCCGAGTATTCACCAGAGCTCGGGGCGTTCTTGCGCGAGGAGATCGGGGCGCCGGTGCGCGAGTATCTCGAGGAGACGGCCGCGAAACACCCGAGCCCGAAGATCCGAAATCGCGCGAAGGCCGAGCTCGCCAAGCTGCCGTGACGCACCGCGAACTGCGCGGATCTGCAACGTTCTCGTGAACCCGAGAGACCAGAGATCGGCTCGCGAAAAAACCTCTGTTCGAACCCAATCCGGAGCTGCGGGCAAATTTTTTCTGGGCGAGATCTCGCTCAGACACATCGCGTCAATTCACGGCTTTTCACATGCCCACAGCCTTATCCACAACCGTTTTCAACGCGATGGAATCGCACGCCAAACCCCGTTTCAAGCCACTTCAATCCACTGTCAATCCACAGCTACTCCACGTGGATATCGCACCACGACACACACTAGCTGTAGGCCTGTTGCGACCCGGACCCACCAAATCTAGCGCCTGTTTTTCTTGCCCTCTTATCTTCGCCTCGTTAAAAGGGATCTCCGCCGTATGTCCCACTTGGATCACACGTCTTCCCGGTCGAACTACGTTCGATCTCGCTTCGATGGTTGCTGGGTGGTGGCCCGACAACTCTCGAAGTCATAGGTACCTGATACAGGTTCCTTCTCCGCAGCAGCACGCCAAGTAGAGCCCAGTAGACCAGCCCGCTGACGACCGATCGACCGCTCCTCTAGCTCAAATTTCCGCAGAAAATACCAGCAGATCCAATCCGGACGGGATGACTGCTAGTAGGGAACCTTTGCGCTCGAATCAGAGTTCTCGTTCGACCGATCGATCCGACTCGGCAGCTAGTCGCACCGACACCAACACCGTTTTCATTTTCAACGCCGCACAGATTCGTCGCAAGGAGGGGTCATGATCGTAAAATCCGTTGCCGTTGCTCCAACGCATGGGAGTGATGGACGCCGAGATAAGGGAGAGAGAGTCCAGAGCCGGGTCATCAAAGACCAGCGTCCGGGCCTCGCAGTCGAGCGGTTCTTCACCGCCAACCTCCGTCCCGGCCAGGACCCTTTCGAGACGGTCGAGTGGGAACGGCGCGACGCCGTGATCAGCGGCGCCGACGGCAAGGTGTTCTTCGAACAGCGCGGCGTGGAGTTCCCCAAGACGTGGTCGCAGACGGCCACCAACGTCGTGGTGCAGAAATACTTCCGCGGCACCCTGGGCACCCCGTCTCGTGAGGACTCGGTCCGCACGATGATCGCGCGCGTTGCCGACACGATCTATAGCTGGGGCAAGACGGACGGCTACTTCAAGAGCGAGCAGGACGCATGGGCGTTCCGCGACGAGCTCGTCCACCTCCTTCTTCACCAGAAGATGGCGTTCAACTCGCCCGTCTGGTTCAACGTCGGTGTCGAGGCCTATCCACAGTGCTCGGCCTGCTTCATCAACTCGGTCGATGACTCGATGGGCTCGATCCTCGGGCTCGCGAAGACCGAGGGCATGCTGTTCAAGTACGGCTCGGGCACCGGCTCGAACCTGTCCACGCTGCGCAGCTCGCGCGAGCACCTCAATGGTGGCGGCACGGCCTCGGGCCCGGTGTCGTTCATGCGTGGCTTCGATGCGTTCGCAGGCGCGATCAAGTCGGGCGGCAAGACCCGCCGCGCGGCGAAGATGGTGATCCTCAACGTCGATCACCCGGACGTCGTCGACTTCATCGACTGCAAGCAGATCGAGGAGAAGAAGGCGTGGGCGTTGATCGATGCGGGCTACGACGGCGGCTTCAACGTCGTCGGCGGCGCGTATGACTCGGTCAACTACCAGAACGCGAACCACTCGGTCCGCGTCACCGACGACTTCATGAACTCCGTCATCCGTGACGGCGAGTGGAAGACCCGCTCGGTTATCGACGGTAGCCCGGTCGAGACGTTCAAGGCGCGCGACGTCATGCGCAAGATGGCGGACGCCGCGTGGATCTGCGGTGACCCCGGCATCCAGTACGACACCACGATCAATGACTGGCACCCGTGCATCAACACGGCGCGCATCAACGCGTCGAACCCGTGCTCGGAGTACATGTTCCTCGACGATTCAGCGTGCAACCTTGCATCGCTGAACCTCCGCAAGTTCCAGCGCGCGGATGGCGAGTTCGAGGTCGAGTCGTTCCGTCGCGCCTGTGCGACCACGCTCACTGCGATGGAGATCATCGTCGATAACTCGGCGTACCCCACGCCGCGGATCGCCGAGAACTCCTACAAGTTCCGTCCGCTCGGTCTCGGCTTCGCGAACCTCGGCGCCCTGCTGATGTCGCGCTCGTTGCCGTACGACTCCGAGCCGGGTCGCGCGTACTCCGCCGCGATCACCGCGATCATGTGCGGCGAGGCGTATCGCCAGTCCGCGAAGATCTCGGCCGACGCTACCGGCCCGTTCGCTGGCTACGCCGACAACGAGACGCCGTTCCTCAAGGTCATCCGCAAGCACCGCGCGGCGGTCGAGCGCATCGACTCCGCGTTCGTTCCCTACGACATGATGCAGGCCGCACGTGAGTCGTGGGACAGCGCCATCGAGCTCGGCCAGAAGTACGGCTTCCGCAACGGCCAGACCACCGTGCTCGCGCCCACCGGCACGATCGCCTTCCTGATGGATTGCGACACCACGGGCGTCGAGCCCGACATCGCGATCGTCAAGTACAAGCGCCTCGTCGGCGGTGGCCTCCTCAAGATCGTGAACCACACGGTTCCGGAGGCACTCTCGACGCTCGGCTACACCGCGCCCGAGTGCGAAGCCATCATCGGCTACATCGACGAGAACGGCACGATCGAAGGTGCGCCCGGTCTCAAGGACGAGCACCTCCCGGTGTTCGACTGCGCGTTCCGGTCCTCCACCGGTACCCGCTCGATCCACTACATGGGTCACATCCGCATGATGTCGGCGGTCCAGCCGTTCCTCTCGGGTGCGATCTCCAAGACGGTCAACCTCCCCACGGAGTGCACCGTCGAGGACATCGAGGACGCATACATCCAGGCGTGGAAGCTCGGCCTCAAGGCGATCGCTGTCTACCGCGATGGTTGCAAGCGCACGCAGCCGCTCTCCACCAGCCTCAAGCAGGCCACCTCGCGTGGTGGGCTCGAGCCATCGACCAAGTCGCTGGCGCCGCTCGAGGCGATCGCCAAGGCCATCGCCGACGTCGATCCGCTGACGATGCTGTCGCCGGAAGAGCGTCGCTTGGTCGAGGCACTGCGCACCCGCAAGTCGCGTCCCTCCGGTCCGCCGATGGCGAACCGCTACAAGCTGCCCGACGAGCGCGCCTCGTTCACGCACAAGTTCTCGATCGGTGGCCACGAGGGCTACCTGACTGTCGGGCTCTACCCCGATGGCTCACCCGGCGAGATCTTCGTGCGCATGGCGAAGGAAGGCTCCGTGATCGCGGGTCTGATGGACTCGTTCGCGACCGCCATCTCGCTCGCGCTCCAGCATGGCGTGCCGCTGCACGTCCTGATCGACAAGTTCAAGGGCACTCGCTTCGAGCCCTCGGGCTTCACGGGCAACCAGGAAATCCCGATCGCCACGTCGATCATGGACTACCTGTTCCGCTGGCTCGCGATTCGCTTCCCGCTCGAGGGAACGTCGCCGCTCGTCGAGGCGCACCCCGCCGCGCAGCGCGCGCAGCTCGATCTGCCGAAGATCCCGCTGATGTCGAAGGACTTCATCTCGGTCGACGTCAAGGCCGGTATGGCGCCGTCGATCCCCGTCGAGGTGAAGGACCGTGCATGGGTTCAGGAGACCGATGCTCCGCCGTGCCACGAGTGCGGCACGCTGATGGTTCGCAACGGTGCTTGCCACAAGTGCCCGAACTGCGGCTCCACCAGCGGCTGCTCGTGAACTGATCGGGGACTCGCGCTACCAAGCGCACGCGCTACCAAGCGTACGGAAGCCCGCCCTCACCGGTGGGCTTTCTCCGTTTCGGAAGCCCCCTCGTGGCCGGCTTCGACATCGCGATGAGGTTCGGCTCGCCAACCCGCGAAGGCACGCCAACCTTCGCCAAAGAGGCTTCGGGGAAGCTCGATCAGGATGCGATGTGATCGATCGCGACGACACCTACCGTGTTCGATCACCGCTATGGCGAACAGTAGCTGCAATTGGCGAGCGACCCTCTGGGAGGAGCGCAGTTCATTGTGTGACCGCGGTGGCGAAGTGCGGTCCACACGCTCGCACGTTGCCGCCTGCGCTCGCGAGCTCGGCGCTCGCGGACTCTTCGCTCGCTCGTAGACGACGCTACGCGGGACTAAACACGGAGGCACAGGGGCACAATGGTTCACACAGCGGATCGCCTGCACTCGCTCCAGCCTCGAGGCTGATCCTCGTCGAGGCCGAGATCGAATCGCGGTCGAGCGAGCTCCGGCCCGAGCATCGCCGAACTCACTACAGCAGACATGACCGTGACCGCGCTCAGGGTTCGAGGCGTGTGCTGTTTCGACCGAGCATCACGTGTCGCGCGGACGTGGTAGCTCGAGTAGGCGAGTCTGCTCGAGCGCGGCGAAGCGCTTGGTCAGTGTGTTGCCGAGGTAGGCGCCGATCATGCGATCGTCGACGTCGACGATCAGTGGGCGTTTGCCGTCGGTCATACGCGCGAACAGGCGGTTGCCGTCGAGCTCGACGCCTGCCATCTCGGAGAGCAGCAACATGCCGCGGCCGGAGCGCAGGTAGCGCTTCGCGACGCGGAGCTTGACCGATGGGCGTGCCTGGAAGAACGCACCGATCGCGAGCAGTACGATACCGACCGTGTAGCCGATCTTGTCGTTCATCGCTTCGTTCGATAGCCACAGCGCGACTCCGACCGCGACGAGCAGGGGCGCCCCGACGCGAAACACGTTCCGGTCGTTCGTCCACTTGTAGACGATCTCGTCGCCGGTCTCGATGATCGTGAGCGACTGCGGCGGTGTGACGACGAGCGAGGCATCGAACACGGGCTCGTCGTCGTCGGTCGGGGGCGGCCGCTTCGTGCTGACGAAGATCTCCTTGGGCTGGAACGTCAACCCGCACTGCTTGCAGTGTGCGAGCGGCGAATCGCCGGGCGGTTGGTGATGATCGCAACGCGGACAGACCGCATCGGGTTGCGCACCACGCATCGGGATCGATGGTAAGGCAGACGTGATGACGAAGCTGCTCGTGGCTCTGGTTCTCGCGCTCTCGCTGCCGTTTGGGTGCGCGGAGGAGAACCCACCGGCGGCGCACAAGCACGAGCTCGTCGACCTCAACACCGCGACCGCGCGGGAGCTCGAGGCCTTGCCCGGCATCGGCGAGGTGGGCGCGAAGAAGATCATCGCGGGACGACCGTACGAGCGGAAGGATCAGCTGGTGTCGCGAAACATCGTCACCGAGGCGGCGTACGCGAAGTTCAGGGACGCGGTGATCGCGAAACAGAACTGACAGGCCGACAGCGACGAAGGGCTCGACTGGCTGAAGATCGGCGCGATGCTGCTGCTCGAGGACAAGGCGCGGAGCGGCAAGATCGAGATGCCCGACGACGATCTACCTGAGCCAGGTCAGTACGTGTCGAAGGTCATCCAGGTGAAGGCGACCAAGATCGGAGAAGGCAGCTCGAGCAACGCGGTCTACAAGGCGAGCCTTGCCATTACACTCGTGCATGGCGACCACGTGAAGCTGTTCAAGGCCAAGCACACGTGGGGAGCGGTCGCCGATCTCGGCGGCGACTTCGACAACAAGTTCGAGTAGCGCCCCTTATCAACACGGGGTACGTCGCGATGACCTGCAGTTTCGTGCGGCACCAGTGCAGTTGCTCCGTCGTTGAGGGTTGCCGCGCAGCTCGTTCGTGGAGCGTGCGTCGGGATCATGTCCGGAGTTCGTGCGGCACTACTGGAGTTCCCGCCGAGGCTTGCTGCGCAGTTCGTGCGCCATTGGTGGAGCTGCTCCGCCGTTCGAAACCTGCGGCGACGACGCCTGGCTCCCGACCGTCATGACCATCGACATAACGAGACTCGTTGCAACGTTGTCATGGCGACTGTAGTTGGACGGTGGGGCAGAGGAGGCCGTTGCAAGGGCTCGAAACGTCGAAGGCGGGGCTACGCCTCGAGGTAGACGTACGGCGACTCATACCGTCCAAGCGGCCCACGATCGGCTCGTGTCTCCCGACCCGTCAGGCGTCGTCAGAACGAGTCTCGTTACAACGTTTGACGACCGTAGCGCACCGGAGCCCGTCGCAAACGCTCGAATTGTCGAGTGCGAGCTACGGCTCGAGGTAGACGTACGGCGACTTCTCGATCTGATCTGCGGTCAGCGTGATCGTTCCGACGCTGATGCTGCGATCGACGCGCGTCAACGTGACGTCACCACCGACAACAGGTGTGAGGTCGAGAGCGACCACGCGCGCTCTCCAGCCGAGAGTCACTCCTTCGTTCTTGCCGGCAGCGAAGGTGATCTCGATCGTTCCCTTCTCGACGCGCTTCGCGATCACGCGCGCTTTGACCGGCACGCAGCCGCCGGGCGGGCAGGGTGGAATGGGCAACTGTTGCGGACCGAGACACGTGCGCGGGTGAAGGTTGCTGCAGACGTAGCCTCCGCTCTGCAGCCGGGCGGCAAGCGTTTCGCAACCCCGCCAGTCGTCGGGTGCATCCCTCGGACATGCGGATGCGCATGCCGGGTTGGCTTCGGAGAATGTAGCGCACGCGATGGGCGGCTCCGCTGGCGGCTCGTCCCGCGGTGGGATGACGTAGGGCTCGGGCTGCGCGGGCTTCGCCGGCGCAGAGCTCCAGCAGGCAGTCAGCGCGAGGAGCAGGTAGAAGCGCATGTCACGAGGATGGTAGCCGAGGCGCTCAGGAACGCCCGATCCTTGGTGCTGGTGGCCTTGTCGCCGGCCGTTGCCTCGGGGACCATGGGTTGGTGAGCTCGAGGACGCTCGACGGCGTGGGTGTCGCGCAGACCGGCGGCACGAATCCACCGTTGTCGATCGAGGGAAACCTGGCGGGGACCACGCTCGGCGGTCGCTACGACGTGCTCGAGCTGCTCGGCTCCGGCGGCATGGGCGCGGTGTATCGCGCGCACGATCGCGAGCTCGACGAGATGGTCGCACTCAAGGTCATGCGCGGTGACTTCGCGCGCGAGCGGGGTGCGGTCGAGCAGTTTCGTCAGGAGGTCAAGCTCGCGAGGCGGGTCACCCACGTCAACATCGCGCGTACGTTCGAGCTCGGGGTCGACGGGGATCTGATGTTCTGCACGATGGAGCTCGTCGAAGGCGAGAGTCTGCGGGCGAAGCTCGCACGCGACGGCACGTTGCCGCTCGCGCAGGCAGCGTCGATCGCGAATGCGATCTGCGAGGGTCTCTCGGTCGCGCACGCGGCCGGTGTGATCCATCGCGACATCAAGCCCGAGAACGTGTTGCTGACGCGAAGCCATCGCGTCGTGCTCGCGGACTTCGGCGTGGCAGCGTTCTCGGCGTCGGATAGTGATGGCGCGCTGGTCGGCACGCTCGCGTACATGGCACCCGAGCAAGCGCGTGGCGAGCAGGCGACGCCGGCGACCGATGTCTATGCCGTCGGTGTGGTGCTGTTCGAGATGCTCTGTGGCATGCGCGCGTTCGCGGGCACGATGAGCGAGCTGCTCGTCGCGAAGCAGGATGTCGAGAAGCTGTCGCTCGAGGTTACGGATGTGGCACGCGAAGCGTTGCCTGGCGAGATCAGGCAGCTCGTCGAGCGCGCGACGGCGCGAGATCCGGCACAGCGGATCGCGACGGCGACGGAGCTGTCGAGGAGGCTCGCTCCGTTTCTGACCGTCGAGAGGGTCGCGGCCAGTGGCATCGCGATCGTGGAGGCGCCCGATCTCACGCTGCCGACGATCGTGGTGCTCGCACCTCGCGCCGCCGATAACCAGACCGCGCTGCACGTCGCCGAGGGCATTCACCAGGAGACGTTGCGCCGCCTCGCCGGCAAGCGCCTCCGCGTGTGGCCGCGCGTCGACACGGTCGAGATGCCGGGTGTCACCTTCGTCGAGCTGGTTGCCGGCAAGACGCTCGTGGTCACGCTGCGTCGCGACGAGCTGACGACGACGCTGGAGCTCCCACTCGAGATCTCGGAGATCGCTCTCGCGGCAGATGCGATCGCGGTCGCTGCGAGCGAGCTCGCCAATCGCGAGACCGACAGCGACGAGAGTGCGCGCCTCGAGCTCCTGCTTCGCGCCCGCGCCCACGCCCACGCTGGCTTCACAGGGATCCAACCTGCGATGGAGCTGCTCGAGGAAGGCCTCGCGCGGTGGCCGGGCGAACCGCGGATCGCCTGTCAGCTCGCCGACATGATCCTGCGCTACGCGTTTGTCACGGCACACAGCCCGCTGTCGTTCCACGACGTGCGGCCGCTCGTCGAGGCGGCGCTCGTCGGCGCACCACACCTGGCGGAGGCGCACGTGGCGGCCGGGCAGCTCGCGCTCCACACGGGCGATCCGGTGCACGCCGCACGCGAGTTCCGCATCGCGATCGCGTGCTCGCCGTACCAGGCGGAGCCGCACGAGGGGCTCGGTCGCATGCTGCTCGAGGCTGGCTTCCTCGACGATGGGATGGCACGCCTGGAGAGCGCGCTCGCGATCGCTCCCAAGTTGTCGTCGGTGCGTTGGGAGATCGCGCGCGCGCATGCGCTCGAGCACAACTGGCTCGCCCACGATCAGCTGATCGCGGAGCTCCTCAAGGACGGCGACCGTCCGATCGCGCGGCTGCGCTTCGCGGTGTGGCGCAATCGTCGCGACCAGCTCGCCGAGAGCTTCGTCGCGTGGAAGGTCGGGGTCAATCTGTTCGAGCCCGAGCTGTTCGAGAGGGTGTACGCGGTGCTTCTCGACGGGACGTGGGCGCGCGATCGCGATGCGATCGTCAAGGCGTGCACCGCATCGAAATCGCCGAGCAAGCGGCGCTTGTTGTTCCTCGCGCAGGTCGGCTGCGAGCTCGCCGCCTACGCGGGAGAGGTGGAGACCTCGCTCGCGCTCCTCGCTCGCGCCGACAGCCTCGACCTGTTCGATCGCCACTGGCTCGATCGCTGCCCGACGCTAGCAGCCGTGCGTGCCACGCCCGATGGAAGGCGTCTCCAGCAACGCGTGCGCATGCGCGCGGAATCGATCCTCGACGCGCTGTACGGCGATCGCGAGGAGCTCCACTCGACGGCCGTCAAGATCGTCACATCGTGAACGGGTTCGCACACCTCGGGGAGCCCACCCTCGAGTGAGGTCATGGCGGTGGTCGCCGGCACGCTCGTCCCGAGCCAGCTGAGCGGAGGACAACGGGTGACTCGACCGAGTTGCGACATCGTGTAGGCCACTAGCTCGTCGACTTGCAGCCTCCACGGTCACGCAGCTCGGCCGAGTCGGTGGACATGTTCCGCGTGCTGTCTTCATGGGTTGCTCTCGCCTGCGCTGCGAGCCTCGCGCACGCCGATAGCTGGGTCGTCGTCGAAGCCCCGATGGCGATCGC
>JBBQJJ010000021.1:0-38202 GCA_038325805.1 Haliangiales bacterium | reverse complement strand
GTCCACTGCATCGCACGCTCGCTCGTCGCCTTGACCCCGGCGACGAAGCCTTGGAGATCCTCCACCGCGAAGAACGTGCGGTTCGGATAGTGAAACGACGCGGGCTGCTTGGTGGCGACCGCGGTAAACGTCACCGGCGTGCCGCCGCGCATCCACTCGACGTTGCCTGCGTCGTCGATCGTGATCTGCTCCTTCGCTTGGCGATCGATGTGGAGCGGGGTGGGCTTCACCACGTCAGGATGACTTGGCCGTTACCCGCGCGAACGCCCGCCGTGTTCACCGGTGCCGCGCTCGCGTTGAACGAGCCCCCGCCACCCGCGCATCCCCACGCCGAGCCGTTCCACGCGTTGCCACCACCACCGCCGTTGAAGCCGCCACCACCGCCGCAGGCACCGCTGACCCCGAAGCCGGCACCACCGCCACCGAATCCACCACTCGCACCGCCCGAGACCACTCCACCAGCGGCTCCGTTGCGAGGCGCGTTGCCGCCGACGCCGCCGGTGCCGCCGCCTTGCAACCCATTGGTCAACCAGCCCGAGCCCCCGCCACCTGCGGAGAAGCTCGTCGCCGCGCCGCCGTTCCCACCGGCACCGGCTGCACCACCCGCCGCGTTGCCGGCGCCTGCGCTGCTCGCGGTCGCCGCGTTGGTCGCCGAGCCCGGTCCGGCCGTGCAGCCGCCGTTGCTGTTCGAGCTCGCACCTCCGCCGCCGCCAGCGACGATCAGCGGCGTCGCATCCGTCTCCGCGCCGTAGACCCAGCTCGCACCACCACCGCCGCCGTGTCCGTTCGCCTGGTTCGCACCGGCGCCACCGACGAGGATCGTCATGCCGGTCGCGGGGATCGCCACCGTGCCCTGGATCCGCGCGCCCAACCCACCGGCGTTGCCGACACCCTCGGTGCCTCGACCGCCCTGTGCCCCGAACGCATCGACGGTGATCGCGGTGACGCAGACGGCCGGCACGAACGTCTGCGCGGCACCGGTGAAGTCGAACGTCTGCGTGCCGGGATCGCACGAGAACATCGCGCTGACCGACCCCAGCGCGCCGACCGTGGCGCTGCACGCGGCCGTGCCCGAACAGCCCCCAGACCACCCCATGAACGTGGTGCCTGCCGTCGGCGTCGCGGTGAGCGTGACGACGGCGTCGACGTCGAAGTTCGCGGTGCATGTCGCGCCGCAGTCGATGCCGGACGGAGATGACGTCACCGTACCGACGCCCGTGCCCTGTCTCGCGACGGTGAGGGCGACCTGGTCCTCGCCGGGGTTCTCGCTCGGCAGCGGATCGTCCGGATCGGCTGGGTCGTCCGTCTGCTGGCCAGCAGTGGCACATCCCACAAGGAAGAGGCACGCAGCCCCCGTGAAGCGCATCGGCTGATCTTAGAACTGATCTCGACGACGATGGCCCAAAAACGTGACGCGTACACGACACGTTTCGGCGCTGGCCGCGAAGGCATACCCTATGTAGGTTCTCGGTCGTGAATCCACTCGTCGACGATCGCGATGTCGAGGTTATTCTCGACGAGCTGCTGGACCTCGAAGCCCTCACGGCATTGCCGTACTTCGCCGATCACGATCGGGAGACCTTCGAGATGATCCTCGCGTCGGCGAGATCCCTCGCACGCGACACGCTGTACCCGGCCTACCGCGCCCTCGACGAGGTCCCACCCGTGTTGCGTGAGGGTCGCGTCCACGTGCATCCGCAGCTCGCCTCGCTCGTTCGCCGCGTCGTCGAGCTCGGCTTCACCGCGGCCCCACGTCCAGCCGAGGTCGGCGGGGCTCAGCTGCCGCTGACGGTGTTCTCGCTCGCGACGTCGTATCTGATGGCGGCGAACCTCTCGGTCTACGCGTACGTCGGGCTGACGCAAGGAGCGGCTCATCTGCTCGAAGCGTTTGGTAGCGAGGAGCTCCGCGCCGCGTACATGGCGCCAATGTATCGCGGCGAGTGGATGGGCACGATGGCGCTCACCGAGCCGCAGGCGGGGTCGAGCCTGTCCGACATCACGACCGTGGCCACGCCGGCCGGCGACCACTATCTGGTGACCGGCGCGAAGATCTTCATCTCCGGGGCGGATCACGATCTCTCCGGCAACATCGTCCACATGACGCTCGCGCGGATCGCGGGTGCACCGCAGGGCATGAAGGGCGTGTCGCTGTTGTGCGTGCCGAAGCGGCGCGTCGAGCACGGTGCGCTGGTCGATAACGACGTCTCGGTCACGGGCCTCGTCCACAAGATCGGGTGGCGCGGCCTCCCGAGCGCGATCCTGGCGTACGGCGAGCGCGGCGATTGTCACGGCTGGCTCGTCGGAGAACCGCACCAGGGCATTCGCTACATGTTCCAGATGATGAACGAGGCGCGCATCATGGTCGGGCTCAACGGCGTGTCGACGGCGTCGGTCGCGTATCACGAGTCGCTGCACTACGCGCGCGAACGAACGCAGGGGCGTACGCCCGGTGCGAAGTCGCCCGTGCCGATCATCCAGCACGCGGACGTGCGACGGATGCTGCTGCGCCAGAAGGCGATCGTCGTCGGTGGGCTCGCACTGCTCGCGCGTGCGTCGTACTACAGCGATCTCGCGTCGCATGCCGAGGGCGCGGTCGCCGAGCGCGCACAGCTGCTGCTCGATGTCCTGACGCCGATCGCGAAGTCGTTCCCGGCCGAGCGCGGCTTCGAAGCCAACGCGCTCGCCGTCCAGATCCACGGCGGCTATGGCTACTCGAGCGAGTACCTGCCGGAGGCGTGGTTGCGCGATCAGAAGCTCAACTCGATCCACGAGGGCACCACGGGGATCCAGGCCGCGGATCTGCTCGGTCGCCGCGTGCTGGCGAAGGGCACGCTCGTCATGCTCGGCCAGGAGATCGAAGCCGCGTGCACACGTGCAACGAAGGCCGGCGTCGAGACCGCGTGGATCGCCGAGCTGCGTCGCGCGGTGGGTGTGGTCGGGGCGTTGACGGCCGAGCTCGCGCAGCGCATGGGCGGGGACATGATGCTGCACGCGACGGACTATCTCGATCTCGCGTCGACCGTCGTGATCGCGTGGCAGTGGCTCGAGCTCGCCGCGGTCGCCAAGGAAGCGCTCGCCGGGAGCCTGCCGCGTGGTCGCGCCTCGCGCGATGACAGCTACTACCGCGGCAACCTCGCGGCCGCGCAGTACTGGATCCGCACCGAGCTGCCACGCATCGACGTCCTCGCGCGGCTGTGTCGCGAAGGAGAGGACTCGTACGGCGCGCTCGACCCCGCGTGGTTGTGATGGACGACTACCCCTGTGTCGTCGATGGGGCTGCGGCCTCGATCTACGTCAACCTGCGGTTCGAGCACGCACCGCTCGAGACGCACGACTGTCGCTACACCGTCGCGATCCTGATGGCCGACGCCGGGGATGATGGGCTCGGCACCGACGACGAAGTCGCGGCGCTGGATCTCGTCGAGGAGTCGCTGATGGCACGCGCTCACGCGCTGGGGCTGGTCTACGTCGGGCGGCTTCGCACGCGCGGGGTCTGGGAGGTCACCTTCTACGGTCCGCGGGGTCACCTCACCGCGCTGCGCACGCGGGCGGCGGAGCTCGGCGGTGATCGTCGGATCGCCGCGATGATGAATCCCGAGCCGGCCTGGACCTACTATCGCGAGCTCCTGCTCCCCGACGCCGAGCGCCGGCGGTGGCTGGAGGATCGATGATCCGGCATCCTCTCGCCGTGACGCTCCGTCTGACCCTGCTCGCGCTCCTCGGCTGCAGTGCGCCGCCGAAGGCTCCCTCTACCACCGCGACCCTTTGGGGCTCGGGCCCCAAACCCATCGCGATCCGCGATGCGCGCGTGTTCGACGGCCAGCGGGTCCTGCCGCGAGCCACCGTGCTCGTCAAGGACGCGACGATCATCGGTGTCGGCACCGACCTCGCGATCCCGCCGGGCATCGAGGTGATCGAAGGCAAGGGCAAGACGCTGCTCCCCGGGTTGTTCGACGCCCACGCCCACGTGTTCGAAGCGCCGCAGCTCGAGCAGTCACTCGTGTTCGGCGTCACCACCGTGCTCGACATGTTCTCGGATCCGAAAGCAGCGGGGGCGCTGCGCGACAAGCCCGCGGCCAATCGCGCGGACCTGCGGACCGCAGGCACCCTCGCGACCTCGCCGAAGGGCCACGGCACCGAGTACGGCTTCCCGATCCCGACGATCACCAAGCCCGCCGACGCGCAGGCCTTCGTCGATGCGCGGTTCGCCGAGGGTTCGGACTACCTCAAGATCGTGTTCGACGGCGGTGCTGCCTACGGGATCAAGACCGAGACGATCGACGAGCCCACGCTCGACGCGCTGATCGTCGCGGCCCATGCACGGAAGAAGCTGGCGGTCGTCCACATCGGATCGCTCGCCGAAGCCCGTGCGTCGATCGCCGGTGGTGCGGATGGCATCGTGCACTTGTTTCGCGACCGTGCACCGGAGGCGGGCTTCGGCGCGTTCGTCGCGAGCAAGCACGCGTTCGTGACGCCCACGCTGAGCGTGTTGCGCACGATCGAGGGCACCGGCTCCAAGCTCGGCGATGCACCCGATATCGCGCCGTTCCTCGATCCGGCGGCGAAGCAGGTCCTGGGCGATCTGCCGAAGCTACGGATCGCCCCGAATCCCGGCGTGTTCGAGCGCGCGATCGCAGAGCTGCGAGACGCCGGCGTGCCTCTGCTCGTCGGCACGGATGCGCCCAACGCCGGCACCACGTTTGGCGTCAGCGTGCACGAGGAGCTGGGGCTGCTGGTGCAGGCGGGGCTGTCACCGACCACCGCACTGGCGGGAGCGACCTCGCTGCCCGCCGAACGGTATGGGCTTCGCGATCGCGGTCGGATCGCGGCAGGTCTGCGCGCGGACCTGTTGCTCGTCGAGGGCGATCCGACGACGACGATCAGTGATACGCGCCGGATCGTCGGCGTCTGGCATGCCGGCGTGAAGCTCGATCGCGCGGCGTATCGAGCGCGGATCGCCGAGAGCTCGAAGCCGATCGGGCCGGGCATGATCAGCGACTTCGAGACCGGGTTGGCCCCACGGTTCGGCCAGCCGTGGATCACCTCGACCGACGAGATGATCAAGGGCACCTCGACGGTGACGCTGGCGATCGTCAACGGGGCGCTCGAGATCGCCGGGACCGTCGTCGCGCATCAGCCGGCGAGCTGGGCCGGCGCGATGCTGTCGCCGGGCACGCGGATGTTCGCGACCACGGACCTGTCGGCGACGAAGGCGCTGCGGTTCCTCGCGAAGGGCGACGGCAAGCCATACGTGGTGATGGTGTTCACGGTGCGCGGCGGCGGGATGCCGGTGACGCGCACGTTCACGCCGGGACCTGCGTTCGGCGAGCACGTGTTCGCGTGGACGGACTTCGTGGGCCTCGAGCCGACCGAGATCCAGGGCATCTGGATCGGTGCGACGAGTCCCGGCGCGTTCCGGCTCGTCATCGATAACGTCGAGCTGCGATGACCGGCACCTGGACGCTCGCGGCGCAGCGGCCCGCTCCTCCGATCTGCGGGCTCGTCGACGGTCGGGTGCTGCACATCGCAGATATCCTGGGTAAGCGAACGCACGAGACGTGGCTGTACGAGCCGTCCAGTGACACCTATCGCGAGATCGCGCCGGTGCCGTGGCGAGCGTGGCATCCCGCTGCGATCGGGACTGCCGAGGGCTGGGTCGCGATGCTCGGCGGCAGCGTCGACCACGCGGCGACCGCACGCTGCAGCATCTACGAGCCCGCGCGCGACACCTGGAGCGAGATGCCGCCGATGCCGGAGCCTCGTGAAGATCACCAGCTCGTCCTCACCGGTGGCCGGCTCTACGTGGTCGCCGGGTCGTCGGCGAAGAACGATCCACGTCCGAACGTGTGGTCGTGGGGACCCGGCGAGGAGTGGCGATGCCATCCCGATCTTCCAATTCGGGCGGCCTCGACGTGCGGCCTCTCCGATGGGAGCTTCGTCGCGTGGTCGAAGTGGTCGCCGGGGCCGCTCGTGCGCTTCGATGGCGCGGAGTGGACCACGCTCGCGGTGCTTGCCCGCGGCGTCGAGATCGTCGCGACCGACGAGGGTCTGCTCGCGATCGGCGCCGAGACGGAGACCCAGACCCATGTGCAAGCGTGGAGCAAGACCGGCTGGGTCGCGCATCCCGAGCTGTCGAAGCCACGCTGCTTCGCCGAGGCGTGCCGACTTGCCGACGGTCGGACGGTGGTGCTCGCCGGGCAGCGCGACGATCACTACTGGGAGGACAACAGTAGCGGTGGGGAGATCGACCTCGAGTATCGGAGCTTCTCCAGGACGAAGGTCTACGGGCACGTCGACTGCCAGGACCTCGAGCTCGAGACGCCGACGGGCTGGAGCTCGTTCGCGGTTCCGTTCAAGGGCGAGATGTCCCGCTTGATCCACCCGCTCTCCGACGGCCGGCTCCTCGTCGCGCAACGTTACATGCACGGCGTCTACGCCAACCACCCGAAGACGTATCTCTGGACACCACCTCCTTGACCACGTGAATCAGTAGTACAAGCGGGTCTTGCTCGAATTCGAAGTCCTCGACCACGCCGACACCCCGATCGGAACATTCATCCTCCGAGAACGGACCAAGCCGGTGGCAGGCGTGATCGAGCTGACCCTCGATCATCAGTTTCTGATGAGCAGCTCGGTCAACGTTTCGGAGCGCGAGCTGTCCATCCGCGCGATCGCGATGCATGGCGGCAACGATCTCGAGGTCATGGTGGGTGGCCTCGGCCTCGGATACACGGCCAAGGCTGCGCTCGACACCGGCCGCGTCGCGCATGTCGACGTCATCGAGTACGTCCAGAGCATCATCGACTGGGTCGCACGGGGCCTGATCCCGCTCGGCAAGGAGCTGCTGGCGGATCCGCGCTACCACGCGATCCACGGCGACGTGTTCGAGCGCCTGCGCGGCCCGGTTACCAAGTCGTACGACCTCCTGCTGATCGACGTCGATCACTCACCGGACGAGCGCCTCGGGGAGACCAGCGACAGCTTCTACGGACACGCGAAGCTCGTCCTCGCCGCGCAGCACCTCAAGCCAGGTGGGGTGTTCGCCTTGTGGTCGACCAACGAGAGTCCGGAGTTCGAAGCCGAGCTCCGCAAGACGTTCAAGGAAGTCCGCATCGAGCCGATCGAGTTCTTCAACGCGACGACCGACCAGGAGGAGCAGAACTGGCTGTTCCTCGCGCGGTAGGTCCGGCTACTCGCACCGTGAGTTGGCACGTGCGTGGCACTGGTGTCGATCACCTTCGATGGACAGGCCGGATTCTCGACGAAGCGTGCGCGTCACGCTCACCTGTGCGCTAGCGCTGGCGTGTTCGTGCAGTAAAGACCGCACCGAGCCGCTCGCGATCGAGATCAAGGGCGAGATGGCCGGCGAGGGGTTCGCGACCGCGCTGTTCCAGAGCGTCGATGCGGAGTTCGCGCCCGGCACCGTCACGCGCCTCGACAACGGCGCCGTGTTCGATGCACTCGTCGATGACATCAGCCGCGCCACCAGCAGCATCAACATCTCGATGTACATCTGGGAGGCGGGCGCGGCCTCCCGCAAGGTCATCACTGCGCTCACCGCGAAGGCTGCCGCCGGGGTCGCGTGCCGGCTCTCGATCGACGCGCTCGGTAGCTCGAAGTTCGAGGAACAAGTCGCGCCACCGCTGGTGGCCGCGGGCTGCGAGTTGCGGATGTTTCGCCCGGTCGCCGCGGATTCGGTTGTGTCGCGCAACCATCGCAAGCTCGCGGTGATCGACGGCGCGATCGCCATCACCGGTGGATTCGGCATCCGCGATGAGTGGATGGGGAATGGCGTCACCGGCTGGCGCGATACCAACGTCCGCTTCACCGGGCCGGCCGTGCGCGCGGCGCAACAAGCCTTCGCGGAGAGCTGGCAGGAATCAGGCGGCACGCTGCTCCCGGCCACCGACTTTCCACGCGTCGCAGCGAACGGCGACGCGCGCCTCGCGCTGGTCACGAGCACCGCATCGCCGCATCTCACGCGCGCCGAGCGACTCGTGCAGCTGCTGATCGGCGCAGCACGTAAACGGGTGTGGATCACGATGGCCTACTTCGCTCCGTCGAAGGGGATCCTCGCGATGCTCGCGAACAAGGCGAGGAGTGGTGTCGATGTTCGGCTGATCCTGCCGGACGAGCATGACGATTCCAAGGTCGCGCTGGAGGCGCAGCGCCTGCTCTACGACGAGCTCGCCGACGCGGGCGTCAAGATCTGGGAGTACCAACCATCGATGGTCCACGCGAAGACGTTCGTCGTCGATGATCGCCTCAGCGCGATCGGGTCGATCAATCTCGATCCGCTGTCACTCAACCGGCTCGACGAAGATGCGCTCGTCATCGACGACCCCGGCTTCAACGACCAGCTCGCGAAGGCATTCCTGGCCGACGCCGCGAGGAGCGCACAGGTGGTTCCCAAGCCGTAGTCAGCTGCCGTACGCGGTGTTGGTCTTGCCGTCGGCCGCCCACTCCGCGATCCGCTTCGTCAGCTCGGGCAGGAAGCTCGGCACCGTCCAGTCATCGCCGCACCACATCGTGTCGACCTTGACCATGAACTCCCGCAGCTGCTCGTCGCCGCGATAGAGCTGGACCACGTAGTAGACGTTCTCGGTGCGCTGGTCGTAGCTGTCGAACCGCGCCGTCCACGACCGCAGGTCGTCGAGCCGCTGCCTGGTCGTGAGCTCGGGCCAGGTGAACACCACGGCGATGCTTGCCAATGCGAGCGGCGATGTCGAGTCTGAAATACACTGCGGTCGTGAAAGCACGAGAGCTCCACTCCACGCTCACCGCCACGGGCACCCTTCGCCTGACGATCGACGAGGTCGAGCTCGGTGAGCCCGGCCCCGACGAGGTGATCGTCCGGGTCGAGGCGGCGCCCGTGAATCCGACCGACATCTTCCTGCTGCTGTCGATGGCGGACCTCGCGCAGGCCAAGGTGACGGACGGCGCGCTCGAAGCACCGGTGCCACCCGGCGTGACCGACGCGTTCGCCGGCCGACTCGACAAACCGCTCACCGTCGGCTCCGAAGGAGCGGGCACCGTGGTCGGCGGTCAGGGGATCGGCAAGCGCGTGGGCCTGATGGGCGGCACGTTCGCCACCCATCGCAAGCTCCCGCTCGCCGCGATCCGCGAGCTGCCTGCGGGTGCGTCGGCCGAGGATGGTGCGTCGTGGTTCGTCAACCCGATGACGGCGCTCAGCTTTGTCGAGACGATGCGCGCCGAGAACCACACGGCGATCGTGCACACGGCGGCGGCGTCGAACCTCGGCCAGATGCTCGTCAAGATCTGCGCCGCGGATGGCGTGCCGCTCGTCAACATCGTTCGCCGCGCTGCGCAGGTCGAGCAGCTGCGTGCGCTGGGTGCTCGGCACGTGGTCGACAGCTCGTCGGCAACCTTCCGGCAGGAGCTCGTCGACGCGATCGCGGCGACGAAGGCCACCCTCGCGTTCGATGCGATCGGTGGAGGTACGATCGGCGCGCAGATCCTGACGGTGATGGAGCGCGTCGCGGTTCGCTCGATGAAGTCGTTCAGCCACTACGGCTCCTCGACACTCAAGCAGCTCTACGTCTACGGAGGGCTCGACCGGTCGCCGACGCAGCTCGCCCGTACCTTTGGCCTGACGTGGAGCGTGAGCGGCTACCTGGTGATGAACGCCTTGCGCAAGCTCGGTCCCGAGGTGATGGCGCGGATGTCGGCACGCGTGATGAGCGAGCTGACCACGACGTTCGCCAGCCACTACCACGCGAGGATCACGCTCGATCAGCTGCTCGACATCGAGACGCTCCGCCGCGTCGCGGCGATGGCGACCGGAGAGAAGTTCCTCGTCACGTGCGCGTGATCTCTGCGGGGCTTCCGACGGGGGCGCTCCGTCGCTACGGCGAGGCGTCGATCCCGATCGCTCGCCGCGAGTGGCGTCGTGGTCTTCGGGTTTCGCGACGGCAAGGGCACGGCGCTCGTCCGCTGGGACCTCGCGAGCAATCGCTTCGAGCCGCTGGCGTTGGTTCCGCACGCGATCTCGAAGCTGGGAGTCAACGAGGATGCGACGCGGATCGGCGCACTCGTGGCCGATCGCGTGATGCTCTTCGACGGCAACGGTGCACTGCAATTGGAACGCGCCCTGGAGGATGACGATGAAGGTGCAACTCGCGGTCGGATCGAGACGTTCGTCGTCGAGGCCGATGCCATCTCGCTGCACTTCCACTGCGATGACGAGGACCACCCGGAGTTGTTCTCCCTCGCGCGTGTGACGAGCGACCGGGTCATCTGGGAGGACAGCGTCTCGCGTCCGGCGTGGTTCCGGCACTCGGATGCCAGCAAGGAGTACGGAGACCGAGCGCTCGGGATGGTCGCGATCTCGCACGATGGCACTCGGATCGCGCCCGCGCGCGCCGCATGGACGCGTCCCGCCGGCGTCGCGCTCGAGGTCCCGGCGATCTACGACAGCGGGATGTCGTCGTCGTGGGGTGGTGAAGCCTCGGTCGATAGCCTCGTGTTCGATGCTGCCGGCGAGCTGCTGTGCGATGTTCGACGGTGACGGCACGATGCGCTGCAAGGCGAAGACGCCCTCGGGTGGGCTGATGGGCATCGCGCCGAACGGAGCGGCGATGGTGGCTTCGTGATCGTGCGGTTGCCGGGCGAACAGCTGCAACCCCTGGTGCTCAGCGACACGCCTCCAGCCTTCTCACCCGATGGCAAGACCGTCGCGTACGGCTGGAACTGGCGGCTCTACCTGATGGACGTGGCGACGCAGCACAAGGTCACGACCAACGAGCTCACGAGGCCAATCGCGCCTGTGCTATGGCCGCGATGGCGCGCTGTTCACCGAGCTGGCCGACGGCACGGTGATCGAGTGGAGCTTGGTTCCACCAGGACCGAAACCGTCGGAGTAGGTGCTGTCCGCGCGTTCAGCGCGACAAATCATCGCTGACCGAAACGCTGGCCGGTCGGCGAACGTCCAAGCCCCTGATGAGCCATGCCGTGACGAGTTTCGGGGCGGGGCACGCATGACGGCGTCGAATGTCGATCTCGGTAGACTGCTACCACCGTGGTTGCACGAGCGGTGCAGCCTGGTGTCTCCGCTCGATCGCGCCACCGGGGGCATCGTGTACTGGATGCGTGTCGCGGTGCGGGATCACGAGAATCCTGCACTGGATGTCGCGCTCCACCTCGCTCGTGCGTTCGACGTGCCGCTGCTCGTGGTTCATGCGCTGTCTCAGCGGTACCCCTACGCGAGCGATCGCCACCACATGTTCATCCTCGAGGGTGCACGCGACGTCCATCGGTCGTTCGCGGAGCGGGGCATCAGTTACGCGTTTCACCTCGAGCGCCCGGGCTCAGAACAGCCGATCCTGCGGACGCTCGCTGCGAGTGCGCGGGTGATCGTCACGGAGCTGTGTCCCGTGCCCCCGCTCCGCAACTGGACCCGGCGCGTCGCCGAGCACGCGCCGGTGGTCGCGGTCGACGCGTCTTGCTTGTTCCCGATGCCGGTCGGCCCGATGCAAGCACCGGCGCGTGCGTTCAGCTTTCGTCAGACCGCGGAGGCGCACGTCGATCGCTGGCTGGTCGATGCATATCCCGCGTCACCACCCTCACCGGCGCCGTGGACCGAGGCGCTTCCCTTCGTGCCCATCGATCTCCAGTCGGCGGACCTCGGTGAGCTGGTGGCGGGATGTGCCATCGATCATGGCGTCGGGGTGGTGCCCGACAGCCCGGGTGGCCCGGTCGCGGCGCGTGCTCGGTGGACCGCGTTCCTCGAGACCGGGCTCGATGCCTACGCCGCGACTCGCAACGATCCTCTGGTCGATGGCACGAGCCGGATGAGCGCATATCTCCATTACGGTCATGCCTCGCCGTTCACCCTGGCGCGCGACGCCTTCGCGCGGCGCAACACGCATCGCGGCGCGACCAAGTACCTCGACGAGCTAGTGGTCTGGCGCGAGCTCGCGTGGCACTTCTGCTATCGCACCGAGGAGCTGCACGCGCTCTCGGCGATCCCGGCGTGGGCGCGCGCGACGCTCGCTGCGCACGCAGCCGATCCTCGGCCGGCGGAGCCTTCGTGGGAACAGCTCGCTCGTGGAGACACGCCCGACGAGCTGTGGAACGCAGCACAGCGCTCGCTGCTGGTGCATGGCGAGCTCCATAACAACCTGCGGATGACATGGGGCAAGCAACTGTTGTCGTGGACGCACGATGCATCGGACGCACTCGGCCTGCTCGTCGATCTGAATCATCGCTACGCGCTCGACGGCCGCGATCCCGCGTCGTACGGCGGGCTGCTCTGGTGCCTCGGCACGTTCGACCGTCCGTTCACGCCCGAGATCCCGATCCTCGGAACGGTGCGGCCGCGTCCGACGGACATTCAGGCCCGCCGCTTGCCGCTCGCAGGACTGCAACGGCTGGTCGCACGTCCTGCATTTCGGGGCGCTCACCGCGTCCTCGTGATCGGCAGCGGGATCGCCGGTCTGGCCGTCGCGCGCACGCTTGCAAACCACAACGTCGAGGTCGTCGTCGTCGACAAGGGTCGGCGTCCCGGGGGACGGCTGGCTTCGCGAGAGCTCGCGGGCACCGCCTTCGACTACGGGGCGCAGTACTTCACCGCGCGCAGCGCCGCGTTCCGGCAGCTCGTCGGGGCGCTCGTGTGGGAGGGCGTGCTCGCCGAATGGTCGCCGCGCATCGGCTTGCACGATCGCGACGGCCTCCACGCCGCGACCACGCCACTCGAGGAGCCGTGGTTCGTCGCCCCCGCAGGATTCGCGGCGTTCGCACAGCGGCTCTCCGCTTCGCTCGAGGTGCGCCAATCTACGCACGTCGTTGAAGTGCAGCGAACGCCGCATGGCTGGGAGGTCTCGTTCCGCGAAGCACCGAGCGAGCAGTTCACCCAGGTCATCGTCACGGTGCCGCTCGCCCAGGCGCGCGAGCTCGTGCCTGCCGCGCAGATCACCGCGTGGGATCTCGGCACCACGGCAGCGCGTCACGATCCGTGCTGGTCGCTGTCGATCGAGCTTGCCGAGCCCGTCGCACTCCCGTTCGATGTCGTCCGGTCGGAGACGAGTGAGGTCGCATGGGCCGCGAGAGAGACCTCGAAGCCGGGGCGGGTGGCGTTGCGAGATGTCTGGACGCTTCACGCATCTCGCGCATTCTCGGTGGCACAGCTCGAGGCCGAACCGGGGGAGGTGACCACCCGGCTGCTCGAGAGGTTCGCGGCGATCGTCGGCGACAGCTCCGCTGTCCTCGCGACGCATGCACATCGCTGGCGCTACGCGCGCGCGACCCTTGGCGATCAGCAAGATGCCGGCTACCGGCACGACGCTGCGTCGGGGTTGGGTCTCGCGGGAGATGCGCTGGCCGGGCCTCGGGTGGAGCTCGCGTACCTCTCGGGGGTCGCGGTCGCTGGCGCGTGCCTGCGCGCGTTCGCGACCGGAGGTGCCGGTGATCGTGCGATGCTCGCCCCATGATCCGGGCTGTTCTCGCCGGTCTCCTCGTCGGATGCGGTTCCACGTCGCCTCCGCCTCCCTCCGACGCTGCGGCTGATGCCGCGATCGACGAGCGCGTCGAAGATCCGTGCCCCGAGGTCGTCGCGTGTCCCGATCTCGCCGAGCCCACACGGGGCAGCGGACTCGTCGCGCTCGATCGCTGCGCGTTCCCACTCGCCGTCGAGGCCACGACGCCAGACGCCTTGATCGAGGCGTTCCCGCTCCCGCGGATGACGATCGCCGAGGTCGCCGCCGATCTGAATCGGACCGCCGACGCGGTGGCCGCCGGCGAGGTTCCAGGCAGTGCGCCGGGCATCCGCAGCGCGTTTCGCTGGCAAGCGGGTGACGTCTCGGTCCCGTACTGGATCCCGCAGGGGATCACAGGCAGCTTCGATGCTCTGCCGACCGGGCTCGTCGATGGGAACAAGCTCGTCCTGGTCAGCTGGTACTACGAGCGCGAGCTCGAGCCGGAGTCGACGGCAGAGAAGGGCGTGCGCATCGCGATCGTCGACGTCACCGACCCTGCGAACCTCGGCTATCGCTTCGCGCTCCTCGTCGAACCGACGGGCACCCCCGAGGAGCCGTCGTTCAAGAGCATCCCGGTCCATGCCGGCGGGCTCGCGTGGATCGGCGACCGCCTCTACGTCCCGGTCACCGGTAGCGGCTTCCGGGTGTTCGATCTCTCGCGCATCCTGCGCGTCGACACCATCGACGATCAGATCGGTCGTGATGGCACCGGCTCCTACGCGGCGCATGGCTATCAGTACGCGATTCCTCAGATCGAACAGATCGTCGATCGCGGCGCGTGTGGTCCGGTGTTCTCGTTCGTCTCGTTCGACGCGACGTCGCAACCACCGTCGCTGATCACCGGCGAGTACAGCAGCACCTCCGTCGCCGGGCGGCTGTATCGGTGGCCGCTCGCCGCGTCCGGATCGCTCGTCGTCACCAAGCGCGATCGCACGCTTCCCGAGGTGGTCTACGCGATGGGGGAGAGCCACGTGCAAGGAGCGGTGTCGAACCAGGGCGTGTGGTGGCTGTCCTCGAGTCGTCCGGCCGCAGGTGCCGGGGAGCTGGTGCGCGTGCGCGAGGGCGGCACGAGCACCACGGTGGGGTGGGGCGATTCGCCAGAGGATCTCGCCTTCGATCCGCAGCGCGGATCCGTGTGGTCGCTGTCGGAGGTGGTGGACGCGCGGTATGTCTACGAAGTGGAACGCACGGCGATCGCGCCCTGACGCCGACGCGCTGGCGCGCAACGACGTCTAGACTGCCGAGGTGATCGATCGTGTGGCAGCGCTGACCGGTGCGCGAGCAGCCCGGATCACCGAGCGCGTGCAGTCGCTGTGGAGTGGCTACGGCGAGATCGTGCGGGTCGCGCTCGACGGTGGCATCGCGTCCACCGCGATCGTCAAGCACGTCAAACCACCACCCACGCGCAACTCGATCTCCGATGCGCGCAAGCGAAGATCGTACGATGTCGAGGAGCGCTTCTATCGCGACTTCGCGCCGCGCTGCGATGCATCCCGGGTCGCGCGGTTCTATGGGAGTCACGTCGAGCCGGGCGAGTGGCTATTCGTCCTCGAGGACCTCGACGCCGCCGGCTTTGGAGAGCGCCACGACGACGCGCGCGGTCCCGCACTCGACGCCTGTCTGGCGTGGCTCGCCGCGTTTCACGCGCGCTTCCTCGGCGACGCCGGCGAGGGGTTGTGGCCGACCGGCACCTACTGGCACCTCGACACGCGACGCGACGAGCTCTCCAAGATCACCGATCGCTACCTGCGCTCGCACGCCGAGACGTTCGATGCACATCTCAACGCGGCGCGGTTCCAGACCATCCTGCACGGCGACCCGAAGGAGGCGAACTTCTGCTTCGCCCGCGATCGCGTCGCGGCGGTCGACTTTCAATACGCCGGCCGCGGCTGTGCGATGCGCGATGTCGCGTACCTGATCCACGGTCACGCGAACCCGCGCACGCACCTCGATACGTATTTCGGCTATCTCGCAAGCGCGCTTCCCGACAGCGCGCCCGTCGAGCGCGAGTGGAGGGGCCTCTACGACGACGCGAGGCTCGACTTCGAGCGCTTCCTCGCGGGCTGGCAGCGCTGATCACAGGCAGGTGGCGGTCGCCATCGCGAGATGCGCGCGCAGCTCCGTCTGATCGGCCTTGGAGGCGATGCCGAAGTAGAACAGCTCGACGCGACCGTCGCGGATGATCGCGGACGGTCCACCGACGAAGAAGCCATCGCCCGCGTCGGGTACGAGGATCGGATCTCGATCGCGCGTCCACGTGGTGCCGTCTTCGGAGAACGCGTGACCGATCGACCCCGGCGTGTAGAACGGGCAGCCCTCGACCGCGCACTGGTCTTGCTGGGCGCGCGAGATGCCCTGATAGAACAGGTGATATCCACCGGCCGGATCGGCGACGACGTTGGTGTGGCTGACCAGGATCTCGTCCCAGTCGCCGGTGTTGCCCGGCGTGAACACCGGCTCGGGAGAGCGCTGCCACGCGATGCCATCGGCGGAGAACGCGTGACCGAGTTGCATCGAGAGATCAGCTCCGCGCACGCCCATCGCCGCATACCAGACGTGTTGCATGCCCGTGGCATCGACGAGAAACGCTGGCTCGAGGACGCCGCCGATGAACGCGGAGCAGGTGGGCTCGTCGAGGCAGATCGGCTGCTCCCACGCGGCCTCGGGGAGCAGGACGGGCTCGGCATCGCGTGTCCACGTCAGGCCATCCCTCGATCGCGCACGACCGATCGCGTTGCTGCCGTCGCTGCGATCGCCGGTATGGAACAGCACCAGCTCGTCACCGGTGTGGACGACGGACACGGTCTCGACGCCCTCCGCATCCCAGCCGTCGGGTGCGAGGACGAGGTCGACCTTGTGCGCCGGATCGCCGGGAAGCAGCGCGCCGTCATCCCACGTGATCCCGTCGGTGCTCTCCACGTAGCCGGTGCCGAGCCTGCGGTCCGTCGCATCGAACACCGTTCCGGCGGTCCAGTCGACCGTCGTGAACCACAGGCGGTAGTGGCCGTCCTCGTAGATCGCCGACGGATCCGCGACGATGCCGGTCGGATGAAACGGTGCTCCTGACGAGCTGCGCAGTGCGGGCTGCCGCGTCATCGGCCCGAACGTCCGACAGCTCGTGGCGACCATGCCATCGGGCGTAGGGATCTCCGGATCTTCCGAGCCGCCGCATCCCATCGCTATGGCGAAAATCCACACTGTCGCGCGCATGACAGGACATCGAGCAAGTCGCGAGCCGCGCGAGTGTGGGAGAACCAGACAGTGGAGCTGACGAGCGCCGTTTGCTCGGTGACCGCCACCCAGCGACGCCGCTTCTTCTGGGCAGCGTGGTGGACCGGCGACCCGTGCGAAGCGCCGTTTCGCGCGCCCGACGCGTCGAATGGCGGGTCGAAGTCCTTCGAGGAAGCGCTCGCGGAGGCCGAGCAACGCGCTGGTCGAGCCCTGACGCTGGTCGAGCCTTACTGGGCGCGGGCGTGGACACGCGTGATGCGCGGAGATCGGCCACCTCCGCGACCCGTCGCACGCGTGAGGGTCGATCGACCGATCGTCCGCTCGGCGTGGGAGATGCTCGGTCTCACGGCCGGTGCGTCCCTCCCCGAGATCAAGACCGCGTTCCGCGAGCGCGCGCTGTCGACCCACCCGGATCACGGCGGCGATGCGGACGAATTTCGTGCGTTGTATCGCGCATATGAGCGACTCCTGACGAAGCGGCGATGATCGCGTGTCACACGGGGTGGCTCGTCGTACTCGCATGATGAAATGGCTCACCCGGATCCTGCGCGGTAACCTCGACGACATGGGAACCCGTTCGCGTCGGCGTGCAGTTCGCGCGTGCGGTGATCGCGCGCGATGGTGAGCGCGCCGACGAGGCGAGGGCGATCTTCTACAGCGACGGTGGAGACAAGCGGCTCGCCGCGTTGAACCCGATCTACGGGCGCGACAAGATCGTGCGCTCCCTCGACGGAGTCACCAAGAAGTTCTCGGTGTAGTTGTTGCGCCTCGAGCGCGTGGTGATCAACGGGCTTGCCGGGTTCGTGATCTGGACGGAGGAAGGCCCGGAGACGATCTCGTTCGCGGTCGAGCACGACCAGATCGTGGGTGTCAACGCGGTGCGCAACCCCGACCAGCTGCGCCACCTCTCGTAGCTGGATCCTCGGTGGCTACGCCGCCTTTGCGAGCGCCATCGACGCTTTTCGCCGGCACGACGATAGACTCGCCCTCGGTGCGAGAAGAATCGCAGGTCCAGTCATTCCTGGTGTGGCTCGAAGGCGAGGCTCCTTCGGTCCACGCGACGCTCGCGCCACCCGCGACCGCGAAGTCGCTCGAGATGCTCGCGCGCAAGTGGAGCGAGCCACCCGACGAGCTCCTCGAGCTCTACCGGGCGCACGATGGCCAGGTCGGCGACGACTTCGAGCTCGTTCCGGCTTACTGCCTGATGCCGATCGCGGAGATCGTCAGGTGGCGCCTCAACTTCGAGGAGCTCGACGATCACGAGGAGTGTGTGTGGGACGATGCTTGGATTCCGTTTGCGCAGCTGCCCGTCTACCTCCAATTCCTCTGTGTCCATGCGACGACCGGCGAGGTCGTGGCCTACGACCACAAGACTCCCGATTGGTCCGTGATCGCGAGCAGCTTCGGGGAGTTCCTGACGCGGATCCGGATCGCAGTCAAGCAAGGACAGTTTGTCGTGACGCAGGATGCGATCGCGCAGCATCCACATCATCCGTTCTGGATGACGGCGTGGGAACGAGCGAGCAAGCCGAGCAAGCCGCGGAAGCCGACCAAGAAGCCGAAACGCCGGCGTCCACGTTCACGCTAGTTCGTCTCGATCGACAGCGTCACGCCGAACGAGCCACTCGCGTGTTCGAGGTAGGCCGCGCTTGCCGAGTCGTCCTGCAGCTTCGCCTTGAAGAACGCGGTCGCGTACGACGCGGCGATCGCGCGACCCGTGTCGGGATCGAGATAGGTGAACGGTTCACCATCGGTCTGCCGCTCGTCGACGCCGCAGCCCGGCGCGAATGCCTCGACGAGACCGTCGAGATCCGAGACCGACCAGTGCCCGGCATCGGGAATCTCGAGCTTGACCGCCGGCACGGTCGCCGCGGTGAAGTTGTCCCGGATGAACTTGTTGCCGAACTCGGTGATGCTGTTGTCCTCGACAGCGACCACGAACATCAACGGCACCGCGATGTTCTCGAGCGTGACGCCTTGGATCAGCGGGTTCTCCATCGGTGCACACAGCGCAGCCGCTGCGCCGATCCGTGGATCGGTCTCCGCGACGCGCCCGGCGGTGACCGCGCCCATGCTGTGGCCGAGCACGCCGACGCGCGTGGAATCGATCGCTCCGACCGGGGTGTCGCCGGCGATCACCTGATCGAGCGTGACGCTGATGTCGGCTCTCCGGATCTCGAGCTCCGCTTCGTCGATGTCTGCCTCGACGCCGTCGAGTGTCTCCCACAGCGTGTCGCCGGCATGCTCGACGGAGACGACCGCGAAACCGTGACTCGCGAGCCGGATCGCCGTGGTCGCATTCGACAGCCGCGTGCACGAGTGGCAGTGCGAGATCATCACGAGCGGCGCACCACGCTGCGCCGGCGCATCGACCGTGACCGGAAGCGTGCGGGACGGGCAGGGCGGAGCGGCGGCGAGGAGATCGGTGTAGCGCGTGCGGACCGGCTCGATCTCGAGCGACTCGATCGAGAGGTCGGAGGCGACGGCTTCCGTCGGGTACCAGGCCTGGGCGATCAGATCGCGCGAGCGTGTGGCATCGGTGATCTCGAACCGCGCCGTGCCCACGCTGTGCGGTCCGGGCGCCTCGACGGCGAGATCGATCGGAGCTTCGGACGAGCAGGCAACAAGCGCGACGGCGGCGACATGGCGAAGCATCGCGCGCGATTGTAGTGCGCCCACGGCGCCGAAGTGTCCGGGATCGCTGTCCTTGCTTCCCGAGCGGCGAGTACCTGTCCGGAGTTTCGCGACATTTGAAAGCTCGCGGCCCAGACGGTTATGCGTGCATCAATGCTGGTGAAGATGGGACCGACGGCGTTGCAGCCCCGCGTAGACTCGACGTGGATGAGACTCCTGGGGCTCGTGTTCTGTCTGCTGTCGAGCGGCTGCTACTTCCTGTATCCGGCCAAGCTGCCGCCGGCGCACAAGGGCGACTTGGTGATTCCCGGCGAGGAGATCAAGATCAAGACGCGCGAGGTCAAGGTGTACACCTCCGGCTGCACGGATAGCGCGATCAAGGCGGGCAGGTGCGATATCGACAAGTCAGGCAAGCTCAAGAGCTACCAGATGGCTACGAAGTACCGCCTCAAGTACGGCGGTAAGAATCTGAACTACGCCGAGGTTCGCGAGCTCGCCGATCCCGAGTTCCCGAAGCAGCTCGCGACGATGAAGAAGAACAAGCGAGCGTGCACGGTCTCGCTCGTCCCATCGGCACTTGCCGTCGCATCCGCTGCGGCCGGCATCCTCATCCCGTTGCTCGAGGCCGGCAAGCTGAGCGACACCGAGAAGAAGTACTTCTACGCCGGCGGCGGCGCAGGGTTCGTCGTGTTCGGCGCGCTGAGTTATCCGCTCGGCGGCTACGCGTGTCGCAACTCGCACAACACGATCAAGGCCGGATTCGACTGGACGAAGGACGACTACTACGGCGAGGGCGACATCTTCGACAAGCTGGTCAGTGACTTCAATGCGCGGGTCCGCACCGGTGGCGTGGTGGCGAAGACCACCGAGGAGACGCCCGATCCGCAACCGCCGGTCGAGACGCCGGTCGAGACGCCGGCCGAGACGCCGAACGATCTCGATGTCTTCACGCCGGGCACGAGCACGATCATGAAGACGCTCGCCGATGCGGGTGACTATGCGCAGTTCTCGGCGCTCCTCGTCGAGACCGGGATCGATCGCCAGCTCGCGAGCGGTGGGCCCTACACGGTGGTGGCGCTGGGCGATAAGGTATTCGCGAAGGTGAAGAAGAAGCTCGACGGTCTCGACAAGGCTGAGCGCCTCCAGATGTTCCGCGATCTGGTCTTCGTCGGCGTCGTCAGCAGCGGCGAGCGTACGCTCAAGACGCTCGGCGGTAAGACGCTGAAGGTCGAGCTGCGCAAGAACGGTGCCCTCAAGGTCCGCGGTAAGAGCGGAACGTCGCGCCTCGTCGGCAACGCGACGAACGGCGTGGTCTATGTTATCGACTGATGATCGGTGAGGAGGAAGTCGCGCTGTGGCATCAGGCGGTGGAGTCTGCCGATGCGCTCGACGTCTACCTCGACTGGCTGTTGACCCACGATCCGGTGCGCGGCGAGCTGCTCCGCCGCCACATGCACGATGGCGAGCCCTCCTACGCCAATCGGCTAGAGGAAAACAAGGTGTGGGCAATGGCGCTGGGGCTCGAGGGCTTCGAGGGGATCTACTGCAAACCGCTCCCGGACCTCCTCTCCATCGATGCGCTGCAGCTGCCGCGGCTCGAGCCGGTGCTGGATCGACTGCCGTTTCTCCGGATCAACCTCCAGTTCGCCGAAGCGAACATCGAAGCGGCGCTCGCGTCGCCGGTGGTGGCGAAGATCCGCCGGCTGTTGTTCACGGCCTCGCAGTACGAGCACAACAATTATCAGACGGAGACCCAGACCTCCGAGTTCGGCTACGCCGTGGTCCCGGTCCTGTGTGCGTCGCCAAACATCACGCAACTCGAGGCGTTGAACCTCAGAGACAACCCGGGACAGGATTGCGCGAAGCGGGTCGCGGCCGTACCGTTCGTCGCGCTGCGCGAGCTGTCGATTCGCGAGGCGGCGATCGGCGATGACGGCGTGCTCGCGATCGTCAGCTCGCTCGGCAAGACGCTGCGAACGCTGGAGCTCCACGACTGCAAGATCGGCGACGACGGCGCACGTGCCCTCGCGCAGATCGCGCAGCTCGAACGGCTGTCGATCAAGGATCACCACCTCACCGCGACCGGCGCGGCGGTGCTTCGCGCGATGTCGTCGCTGAAGCACTTCGAGCTCAAGCCGAGCGTCGTCAACCCGTTCCAATCGATCCACGCGTTTCGCACCCACTGCGGCGCACCGACGAGGCCACTCGATCAGTGCCCGCTGTGCAGCATCACGCCGGAGCACTGCGACTCGTCGTGGGTCTCGAGCCTGGTGTCCGACTACGATGTCGACTACGGCGAGGAGGGTCGCGAGTCCAAGTGGGACCACGTGCCGCCCCAGATCGCGCAGCTCGAGTCCTTCATCCCAGGGGCACGTGCCAGCTCGATCGACGGGTGGCACGAGGAGACCGTGCTGCGGTGCCCGACCTGCCGTCGCCTGTACCTCTACATCGGCGACTCCATGTACGCCGGCCCGAGGACGTACAGCACGAAGTCGTATCAGCGGTTCGAGGTCGACGCGCTGTTCCGCACGCGCTGCGGCCTCTCGCACAGGCTCCCGGGCCGCTCGGCCGAGGTCACCCCCTACGACTTCTTCGGCCGCCACGCGATCGTGCGGGTCGATCGAGCGCTGTTCTCGCTCGACGACGATACCAACCAGCTGCTCGAGCTCACCCGCGATCAGGTGCAGACCCTGATCGCGCGCAGTCCACCGACGCGGTTGGACGACGCCACCCGCGCATGCCGGTACGTCCGGTTGCTCGACGAGATCGACGACCCCGACAGCCGGGTCGTCGATTCGTTCGCCGAGCTTCGCTGGCGCGAGCCGATGACCGACGACCAACTGCAACAGGTCGGCGCGCTGGAGGCGATCCGGATCGACGCGCCGGTGGTCGAGCAGGTGGGCGACGACATCACCGTGCGATCCTGGGTGATCTCGAAGCAGCGGCTGATCTGTCGGGTCGTGACCGTGCGCAAGAGCGGCGACACGCTTCGTGAGGACGCGGTGATCGCCGAGCACCTTCCGGTCACGTGATCGTGAACAGATCCCCGGCGCGAGGTAGTCTCACGAGCGCATGCGGGTCGTCGTCGTTTTCGATTCTTCCTTCGACTGGTCTCACGACCAGCACGCCGCCCAGATGGCGAAGGAGATTGCGAACCGGGCCAAGGCCGAGCCCGAGATGCACTATCAGATCGCGAGCTCGCTTCGCAAATCCGGCCACGAGGCGTTCCTGTTCGGGATCAAGGACGACCCGCACGCGATGAGCAAGCAGCTCGCCGAGTGGAAGCCGGACCTGGTGTTCAACGCCACCGAGGCGTTCCTCGACAACTCGAACCTCGATTACCTCGTCCCCGCGCTGCTCGAGGCCGAGGGTTATCGCTACACCGGCGCGCCGCCGCTGGCCTTGCTCGTCACTCGCAACAAGGCGATGAGCAAGAAGATCCTCGCGTTCCACAACGTCAAGGTGCCGAGCTTCCAGTCGTTCCGCGCCGGTGAAGCACCGGACGAGCGCACGAGCCTGCGGTTCCCGGTCATCGTCAAGCCGCAGTCGGCCGACGCGTCCGAGGGCATCTCGCAAGCATCGATCGTTCACGACATGAAGGCGCTCGCAGACCGGGTGGCGTGGATCCACAAGCACTTCGAACAGCCCGCGATCGCGGAGGAGTACATCGAGGGGCGCGAGCTCTACGCGACGATGATCGGCAACGGCGATACGGTCGAGGTCCTCCCGATCGTCGAGATGGTCTTCGACCAAGCCGGCTCTCGCCCCGAGGATCGCATCGCCACGCGCAAGTCGAAGTGGGACCTCGACTATCGCAAGCGCCGTGGGATCCGGAACGTGTTCGCTCGCAAGCTCTCCAAGGTCGCGCACGACCGCTTGATGCATACCTGCCACGCCGCCTACCGGGCCTGCTGGCTCCGCGATTACGCGCGGATCGACGTGCGGCTGACGAGTGACGGCGAGGTCTGGTTCATCGAGGCGAACGCAAATCCCTTTCTCAGCTACGGCCACGACTCGGCGGAGGCGGCGCACAAGGCCGGGCTGCGCTATGACGCGTTCATCAAGCGCATCATCGACGAAGCGATGTCGCGCTCCGCCTGATCACACCCCGGAGGCCGGCTTGAGCTTGCCGTTGCTTCCCTCGGCTCGCCTCTCCTTTTCCTCGCTGTAGCGCGTGTTCAGCACGTCGACGTTGTCGCGGAGCAGCAGCGTCATCCGGAACAGCTCCTCCATCACGTCGACGACGCGATCTCGGAAGCTCGACGGTTTCATCCGGCCGTTGGCATCGAACTGCTCGAAGGCCTTCGGCACGGAGGACTGATTCGGGATCGTGTACATCCGCATCCAGCGCCCGAGCACGCGGAGCTGGTTGACCGCGTTGAACGACTGGCTTCCACCTGACACCTGCAGCACTGCCAACGTTCGCCCCTGCGTGGGCCGCACCGCGCCTTCGGACAGCGGGATCCAGTCGATCTGGTTCTTGAACGCCGCCGTCATCGAACCATGTTGCTCGGGCGAGACCCAGACGTGAGCCTCGGACCAGATGCTCAGCTCGCGCAGTTCGCGGACCTTGGGTAGATCAAACGAGGTTCGATCGAACACGGGGAGTCCGCGCGGATCGTACGTCTGCACCTCCGCACCGAAAGCGCGAAGCACGCGGCCGCACTCCTCGCTGAGGTAGCGGCTGAAGCTCTTCTCGCGAAGCGAGCCGTAGAGGATCAGCATGCGTGGCGGATGACTGCTCGGTGCTTTCGCGAAGCTAGCGAAGGTCCGCGTGGGCTCGTGGTCGGGCAGGTCGGACTCGATGAGGTCGTCCATCAGTCAGCGAGCTTGCACCTTTTTAGCTGCAAGGTTTCTTCACGGTGGCCGCGCAACTGCCGAAACATGCGGGGCTCATCGTAGGGGCATGGCTACTTCGAACTACGACGTCAATCTCCGGGTGGCGCTCGCCACCACGGCGGAGCACGAGGGTGACGTCCTCACCGCGCTCGAATTTCTCTCGGAGGCCCAGCGGCTGGCGCGTGGCACCGACCGGGCGCGCGTCCTCGTGCAGAGCATCCGCTTGCGACTACGCCTCCCACGGCTGCTGGCATTCGCCCACTAGCGCACACTGCCGCTAGAGCGTTTCGGGCACCACGCTCGCGTACTTCACGGCCACCCGTGGCTCGGCCATCATGCCGGCGACGGTGTCGCGCCACGCCTTGTAGTGCTCGGTCTCGCGATGCGCCACCTGCGCATCCGCGGTGCGATAGATCTCGACGAGCAGAAACCGCGTCGGATCGTCGAGCGTCTGCATCACGTCGAAGCGCGCGATCCCGGGCTCCTCGATGCTCTCCCGCGCGTTGAGGAGCGTCGCGGCGCGGAACGCGTCGACAGCGTCAGGCTTCACGTGCACGGCAACATGGATCACGAGCAGCGACATCCGCCGACGATAGGCGACCGAACGTGGCGTCGCCCGTTGCCCCGCTGAAAACCCGCCGCACCCGCCCGGAGCGTTCGTGAGGACCGTCCCCATTCATGATAACGATTCCAAGGTCTTGCGGATCGGAAGCGAAGGATCTGAGGACAGTCCCTGATAGACCGCATCCTTTCGGGTCGCTCGCTCGTCGTCGGGGCATGAGCAACGGAAAAGGCACACAGACGAGCCCGTGGAAGTTGAAGACGCCACCCGGCACGAGCGACTTCGAGGCGTACCGCGATGACACGGCGGATCCTCCCGCACTCGTCGTGCAGGTCGGCAAGACTCAGCTTCGCTACCACCTCCGCGCGATCGACGATCTTCACGCGATGCTGGTGGCGCGCGGAGACTGGATGCTGCTCGGCTCGGCCGACGAACAGAAGGCCGCCGTCGAGGACACCGTCGAGGCGTGGGGGCGGTCGGCGAACAATCCGGTGAAGGGCTGGTACGGACTGAAGAAGAGCCTGCGCGGTCGCTTCGGCATGTACGTACCACCGGTCCTCGAAGCGCTCGGCCTGGCCGAGGTCGAGCATCAACCGCGCAACAACCGCATGCGCGCGAAGGGAGCGAAGAAATGAAGCGGGTGATCGTGCGCTACAAGGTCAAACCCGAGCATGCCTCCGAGAACGAAGCGCTCGTCGAGCAGGTGTTCGCGCAGCTCGCGAGCGACCAGCCCTCCGGCGTGCGCTACGTGACCTTCAAGCTCGAGGACGGCGTCAGCTTCGTTCACGTCGCGACCATCGAGGGCGACAAGAACCCGCTGCTTGCAGTTGCGGCGTTCCAGCGGTTCACCGAGGCCATCAAGGATCGTTGCATCGAACCGCCGATCAGCATGCACGCCGACGTCGTCGGCGAGTATCGTCTGCTGGCGACATGAACCCGGTCTCGCTGTCGAACGCTCGCGAAGAATTCCTCACCCTCGTCGCCGACATCCGGCCCGAGCTCCATCGGTACAGCGCGCGGCTCACCGGCTCCGTGATCGACGGAGAGGACATCGTGCAGGACACGCTGGCGAAGGCGTTTTATGCCCTCGCGATGTCGACGGAGGTGCCGCCGCTACGCCCGTGGCTGTTCAAGATCGCGCACAACGCCGCGATCGACTTCCTCAAGGCGCACGGCAAGCGGCTCACCGATCCGCACGCGGAAATGGCCGATGTCGCCGGCGCCGTCGCGGATGTCGATCCGTACGTGATGCGCCTCGCGCTGACTCGCTTCCTCACGTTGCCCGTGATCCAGCGTAGTGCCGTCATTCTCAAGGACGTCCTCGGGCACTCGCTCGAGGACACCGCGAAAACCATGGAGACCACCGTGATGGCCGTCAAAGCCGCGCTCGTTCGCGGGCGAGCGAAGCTCCGCGAAGGTTCGGAGAGCGAAGTCGTCGACGAGGGCGCCCGACGCGCACAGCTCGACCGCTATGCGTCGATGTTCAACGCGAAGGACTGGGAGGGTCTCCGGGCGTTGATCGGCGAGGACTGCCGCCTCGATCTCGTGTCGAAATCGCAGCGCAAGGGCAAGGCCGTCGGCCTCTACTACACGAACTATGCGAAGCAGGACGTCTCCGTACGCGTCGTCCGTCTCGAGGGTCGCCTGGCGCTCGCGGCGCACGTGGCTGGTGCGGCCGTGCCGTCGTACTTCATGTTGCTCGAGTACGCAGGTGACGAGCTGCGGCTGATTCGAGATTTCCGCTACGTGCCGTACATCGTGGCCGAGGCCGACGTTTTCGACCCTGACGTGTAGTCTTCCAGTGGCTCGGCTCCTGATTTGACCCGGCCGAAGCACCGCGCGAAGCTGAGCGTGCGCACTGCTTCTTGTCCGCGGGAAGCGACTCCATCGTTACTCGTCGTCGTCCACCACGGTGCGCGCAGGCCACGGCGCGACGGGCGGTTTGCTCTTCGCCGCGCGCTCTGCATTCACCGCGTCGACCGGCATGCCGTGCGACAGATCGAAGCAGTCACAGCAAAGGTTCGGGTGATCCTCTTGATGTGAGAGCGGGCTCTCGCCGCAGTGAGCACACGCTCGTGGCGTCGCGGTGGGTGGCGAGTTGCTTGTCATCAGGCGCGCGTGAGCTGCGCGTGGATCGTCGCGAGGAATTCCTTGTAACGCATCGGCTTGGCGATGTAGCCGTCGCACCCGGCAGCTCGGATTCGCTCCTCGTCTCCCTTCATGGCCAGTGCGGTGAGAGCGATCACCGGGATCGATCGAGTGGCCTCGTCCTGCTTGAGCAGCCTCGTCGCGGCGAGTCCATCCATGCCGGGGAGCTGGATGTCCATGAGGATGAGGTTCGGCTGCTCCTCCCGCGCCATCGTCAAGCCGGTCTCCGCATCGGTCGCGCCGAGCACGGTGTGATCGGCCGACTGCAGGAGAAAGGTCGCCAGCGTCATGTTCGCGGGGTTGTCCTCGATGACCAGGATTTTAGCCACGGCGGGACACTAGTCCTCGACCTGACATCGCGCGCCCGACCTCGGTCAGAAAACGAGCGTTGTCGAGCTCCAGCTTTTCGACGATCCGGGTCTTGCGGACCTCGAGCTTGGATCGAACCGCATCGGTGATCTGGTGAGCCGTGACGACCAGGATCGGCGTCAGCGCGGTCTGGGGGTCGTTGCGAAGCGCCTCCACGACGTCGAAGCCATCGACATCGGCCATCATCAGATCGAGGACCAGCAAGTCGGGCAGCTCGCGCTTCGCGGTTTCGATCGCCTCGGCGCCGCCATACGCGCGCAGGATGCAGCTCGCGAGCCCGTTGAACCTCGCAGCGATCAGCTCGACCGACTTGGGATCGTCATCGACCACCAGCACCTTGAGCGTGCCTCCTTGGGGTAGGGGGAACAGCTGGAGGCGTTCGAGTGACTCGTGAAGCTCCTGCCTCGACATCGGCTTCTCCATCACTGCGGCCGCGCCGAGGGCGATGCCTCTGGGCCCGTCCGCGACGATCGAGATGATCACGACGGGAATCTGCCCGAGCTCGGGCATCTTCTTGAGCCGTGTGAGGAACTCCCAGCCGTCCATGTTGGGCAACATGATGTCGAGCGTGATCAACTGCAGCGGCTGTTGGGTGACGAGCTCCAGCGCCTCCTCGGCCGACGCGGCAAGGAGAACGTTGAAGCCGTGCGCTTCGAGCTGTACGCGGATCAACTCCGCCGACTTGGGATCGTCCTCGACGACGAGTGCCGTGGGAGCACCTTCGTGGGGTGTGATCCGGACGCTTGCGGAGACCTGGAGCGGTGTGTGGATCTCGTCCGGCTGCTCGGACCGGACCGGCAGCCACACGGTGAACCGCGAGCCGACGCCCACGCTGCTTTCGGCACCGCACGTGCCGCCGTGGAGATCGGCGAGCAGCTTCACCATCGCAAGCCCGAGCCCGGTGCCTTCGAACTTGCGAGCAAGCCCGCTGTCGATCTGGCTGAAGGGCCTGAACAACAGCTCCAGTCCCTCGGCAGAGATCCCGATCCCGTGATCGATGACGCTGATCTCGAGGAACGCGTCGAAGCTGCTATCGGGCAGCGGCAGGGTCCGATGGGCCGTGTAGCCGGCGACCTGTCCGACCTCGGAGCGCGGTACGCGTGAGACGAGGACCGTGACCTTGCCGTCCCGGTGGCTGAACCGGACCGCGTTGGACAGCAAGTTGTAGACGATCTGCTTCACCTTCCGCGCATCCGCCGAGAGGGGGCCGCTCTTGTAGTTGTCTTCGATCTCGAGACGAACCCCGCGGACAGCAGCCTTCTCCCGAATGATCGAGAGGCTATTCGTGAGCAACGACGAGATGTCGACCGCTTCCAGATCGAGGAGCATCTTGCCGGCCTCGACCTTGGACAGGTCGAGGATGTCGTTGATCAAGGACAGCAGGTGCGTTCCGCTGCCAAAGATATCGGCGACGAACTGCTGCTGTTGCGGAGACAACTCTCCCATCATGCCGTCCTTGAGCACCTCCGAGAACCCGATGATGGCGTTGAGGGGAGTCCGCAGCTCGTGCGACATGTTCGCCAGGAACTCGGACTTCATCCGGCTGGCGTGTTCGAGCTCGACATTCTTCTGCTGGAGCGTCTGCTCGTATCGCTTGAGCTCGGTGACATCGCGCGCCGCGGTGAACACGCCCTGCAGCCTGCGATTGCGATCGTGGAACGTGGTCGCGTTGTACGACACGACGGTGAGGTCGCCATCTCGCGTCCGCGCGGTGAGCTCGTAGTTCGTGATCTTGCCTTCGGCGAGGACCCGGTTGATCCCGGCCTCGGCGCGCGCGGGATCGGTGAAGTAGTTCTTGAACGGCGCGCCGATCAGCTCGTCACGTGTGCAGCCGGTCAATTCCTCGGCGTGCTTGTTGACGTCGGTGATGATGCCGCGCGAGTCCGTCGTCATGATCGCGTCGATGTTTGATTCGATCAGCGAGCGCGTGTAGAAGTGATGGTCGCGCAGCCGCTGGTCTAGCCTCGCCCGCTCTTCTTCGACCTGCTGCCTCGCCGTGTTGTCCGTGCCGATCAACAGGTAGCCGATGATGACGCCCTGGACGTCGCGCAGCGCGGTAACCGAGACCACCGCGGGACACCGGCTCCCATCCTTGCGGATGTACGTCAGCTCGTAGATGTCTTCGATGCCGCGCGACGCCTTGAACACCAGCGCCTCGAAGCCTGGAGCGATCTCCGTTCCGAGCTCCGTACTGAGCGCTCGAGCGCGCGTGATCACCTCCGCAGGATCGGAGATATCTGCCGGCGTGATCTTGTTCATGACGTCGGCGGCTGCGTAGCCGAGCATGCGTTCGGCGCCGACGTTGAAGATCTGGATGACACCGTTGGCGTCGGTGGCGATGCTGGAGAAGTTGGCGCTGTTGAAGATCGCGCTCTGCAGCGCCCCGGCCTTGAGCAGCGCATCCTCGGCCTGTTTGCGCGCGGTGTTGTCGGTGCCGATCAAGAGGTAGCCGATGATCGCGTTTTGGGCGTCACGCAACGCGGTCACCGAGACCACGGCCGGTAATCGGCTCTTGTCCTTGCGGATATAGGTCAGCTCGTAGATGTCCTCGATCCCACGCGATGCCTTGAACACCAACGCTTCGAAGCCGGGTGTGATCGAGGTGCCGAGCTCGGTGCTGAGCGCCTTGGCGCGCGAGATCAACTCCATCGGATCCGAGATATCGGCCGGCGTGATCCGGTTCATCACCTCGTCGGCCGCGTAGCCGAGCATGCGCTCTGCGCCGACGTTAAAGATCTGGATGACCCCTTTGGCATCGGTGGCGATGCTCGAGAAGTTGGCGCTGTTGAAGATCGCGCGCTGCAGCGCACCAGCCTTGAGCAGCGCGTCCTCTGCATGCTTGCGCGCGGTGTTGTCGGTGCCGATCAGGAGGTACCCGATGATCACGTCCTGTGCGTCACGCAAGGCGGTCACCGAGACCACGGCCGGGAACCGGCTCTTGTCCTTGCGGATATAGGTCAGCTCGTAGATGTCCTCGATCCCACGTGATGCCTTGAACACCAGCGCTTCGAAGCCGGGGGTGATCGAGGTGCCAAGCTCGGTGCTGAGCGCCGTGGCGCGCGAGATCAGCTCCAGCGGATCCGAGATATCGGCCGGCGTGATCCGGTTCACCACCTCGTCTGCGGCGAAGCCGAGCATGCGCTCCGCGCCGACGTTGAAGATCTGGATGACCCCTTTGGCGTCGGTGGCGATGCTGGAGAAGTTGGCGCTGTTGAAGATCGCGCTCTGCAGCGCCCCCGCTGTCAGGATCGCCTCGGCATCCTGCAAGTCGGTCGTCGGTCGCATGGATGACCTTAGTCCTCATCCGGATCCAGAAGTCGATCAAACGAACATCGAGCATCGGCCTGCAGACCCAGCTACGGTGTGCCATGAGCTCCGCCGTCCGCGAGGCAGCAACTCGGATCAGGATCCTGGTCGTGGATGAGGACCCGAACCTCGCTGCCGTCGTGGCAGCGCTCGAAGCCCCGGATCGGGAGGTCCTCGCCACGAGCTCTTCTGCCGAGGCGCTCACCCTTCTCGCGGCCCACGACGTCGCCGTGCTCGTTCTTGCCGCTCAGCTCGAGGGCGTTTCGACCGCGGCCAGGGTCAAGAGCAGTGAGCGCTCACGACACATACCCATCCTGATGGTCACGGAGGTCGGGCACGATCGCGCGCACGTCAGGCAGGCGTACGACAGCGGCGCCGTCGATGTGATCCAGCGGATCGATGTGGACATTCTGCGCATCAAGGTGGCGGTGTTCACGGAGCTCTACCGGGTGCGCGACCAGGTGCGGCGGCAGGAGGTCGCGCGCGTCGCAAGCCTGGCCCAGGCCGGCCAGCTGCATCAGCAGTTTCTGTCGACGCTCGGCGAGGAACTTCGGCCGCCGCTCAACGTGATCCTCGGGTGGATCCGCATGCTGCGCGAGGGCTCGATGCGCGAGCCGCAACGCACGCGGGCCCTGGAGACGGTGGAGCGTCACGCGCGGGCGCAGCTCGAGCTGATCGAGGAGATCATCGACATCAGCCGGATGACCGCAGGCACCCTCGCTCTCGAGCTCTCCACCCTGAATCTTGCAGAGCTCGTCGACGCTGCCGTCGAGGCTGTGCGACCAGCTGCGATCGAGAAGCAGGTGACGCTGTTCGCGGCGCTCGATCCTGATGTTCGGCCGATGTCGGGCGACCCGGAGCGCCTGCGCCAGGTCGTGCACCGTCTGGTCAGCAACGCGATCGCCTCCACACCCACCGAGGGCGTCATCACCGTCTCGCTCGGCAACCAGGGCAGCGAGGTCGAGCTCGCGGTCACGGACACCGGTGTCGGAATTGATCCGGCGCTCGTGCCGCGGGTGTTCGACCCGCAGGCTGCAGACCCGGGAGTCGCAGGAGCCTTCGGTGTGGGACTGGCGATCGTCCGGCATCTCGTGGAGCTCCACGATGGGAAGATCCGCGTCGAGAGTGCGGGGATCGGGCTCGGTTGCCGCTTCGTCGTCGGCTTGCCCGCGGTGGGGCGACCGCCGCGCACCGATGACGAGCTTCGCTAGTCGCGCTCTCCGCCCTCTCTGGTCTGGACGACGGTGGCGCGTAGCAGATCTGCCAAGATCTCGCGCGCGCTCCGCGCCGCCGGCAACGGAGCGAGCTCGCCGACCAGCGGCCACACCGCGTCGCGCAGGTCGTGTGGGAGGATCGTCTGCAGGTACTCGAGGGCGGTCCCACGGTGGCGGACGTCGGGATGGCGCAGGGCGCGATAGGCCATTCGCATGGGCTCGCGCTCGAGGTGCAGCCCGAGGATGGTGAAGACGTGCTCGAGGGTACGATCGACACGGTCTTGCGCGAGCACGTTGTCGACGAGCGCACTCGCTTCTTCGAGCTCGCTCGGGTCGGCTTCGAACTCCGGTAAGGCGGCACCGGGAGCCTTGCGATCCACCTCGATCAGGATCGACTGCACGATCTTCTGACGCGAGATCACGATGCCGGGGTTCGCGGTGGAGAGCTTCATCAACGCGCGTCCACATGCGTAGCGGACCTCGAATCGCTCGTCGCCGATTCCCAGTAGCAGACCGTCCGCGGCACGCTGGGACGTACACGCGGAGAGCGCGGACGGGATTCGACGACGCACCACGAAGTCCATCTCTGGATCGATCAAGGCATCGATCAGCTGTCCGGTCGCGACCGGCGCGGCACGTCGCAGGGCTTCGAGCGCGGCGGTGTGTAACCGGTCGTGTGCGAGGAGTAAGATCAGAAACCCGGTGACCGGGGTCGTCGTCTCGAGTGGAAGCTCGCGCAGCTGGCGAGCGACCTCGGCGACCTCACCGACGAACCAATCCCGGGGATCGAGCAACGCTCGTGGTTCGTGGATCACGAGCGATGCAGGCCCTACGTGGCGTGGTCGCTCCGGGACCTGCGCACCCGGTTCGTCACTCGAGGTGGTGTGGCGGGGCCGCAGCAACTCGACCCGCTGGATCAAGCGCTCGCGCTGCAGATCCTCGTCGGGCTGTTCGTGCGAGCCAGAGAGTGAGGGGAGTGCGAGCTTGGTCGCGCCATCGCGTAGCCCATGCTCGAGCGCGGTGACGTAGCCGGCATGCAGTCTGTAGACGACGGGTAGCATCAGGACGCCGAGCACGATGACCACGACGAGCAGGTAGGTCGCGGCGCCCTCCACGGAGATCGCCAGGAACAGCATCACGAGTCCGGCGGCGGCGATGGTTCCGATCCGATCGAAGCCGATATCGATCTGTGCCTTGACCGATCGCTTCTGTGCCTCGGACAAGGGCGTGTAGAGCAGCTCGTACGCGGAACGAAACAGCGTGTTGCGCTGCACGGCCTCCGCACCGCGCAAGATCGACGTCGTGAGGAAGCCCGGCATCACGAGGCCGGCACCACCGCCGAGGATGACCACGACAGGCAGGATCGCCACATTCGCCGCCACCCCGAGCTTGACCAGAGAACGCTGGCCGACGGTCAGCTGGATCCCCATCGAGAGGACCGCGACTGCGAGCCAGAACAGCGAAAAGAACGTGAGCAGATCCGGACCTGCATCGAAGCGCGCGGCGGCTTGCCGACTGAACAGGTAGTCCAGCAGGCCAGACATCGTCGCGCCACCGGCGACGAGCAGTGCGAGGCTCCGGAGGTATGGCTCGCGGCCGAGCAACCGTACCGTCGAGACGCTCGGGACCGGCGCGAGCTTCGGCTCCGGCACCGCGAGCTCACGGCGAGGAACCTGGGAGCGCAGCAGCAGCGTGCCGACAAGACAAGCACCCTGCATGGCCGCGAGGACCAGCACCATCGTCGGCAACTCGACGAGCGTTGCCATCCGCCACGCCATCAGCGCACCCACGACACCGCCGATCGTCCCGCCGAGCGCGATCCGCCCGATGGCTCTCCGCGCGCTGTGAGGATCGAATCGCTCGTTGATCAGCGACCAGAACGCGGAGATCAACACCGGCCCCGAGACCGCGGTCTGCAGGAACACGGCGATCGCGGTCGCCCCCGGCGAGACGAAACTGAGCGCCCAGTCCAACACCAAGCCCGACATGTTGAGTGCAAACAACACGGGCAGAATCGCGGCCGGGGAATACCGGGCGAGCAGGCGCGAGACCCAGATCGCAGCAACCAGCGACAGCACCGCACCCGCGGCCATCGCCAAGGGGAGCGAGCTCACCGGGAAGCTGGTCAGAAACAGCGCGTCGCGCGCAGCCTTGCCGGTCACCTGGTGCGCGATCACCGCCGCCGACGTGAAAGCCGCGGCCTTGGTACCGACGACCTTCAGCATGGAGGCCGGATGTTCAGCACCCGAACCATCAAGGACGGCGTGGGAAACACGGAGCCCCACAGTACCTCAGGTGCGACGGCATTCGGCGCTCCCGCCGAGCTCCGTGCCGAGTGTGTCTTCGGCGCGCGCCATGCAAGGCACTCGGGAACGCGAGCTCGGACGTCGGCTCAGGCATCGCCGGTGCGAACGAACCGCTGCACGCTCGCCTCGTTCAGCTTGGTCGCGGCATTGACGCGGCCCTGGCGCACGATCTCGCCGGTCTTCTCGTCGAGCACGGTCAGGATCGCGTGCGGGTCGTCCTCGTCCTGCTGGAGGTCGAGCTCCGCTTTCACTCGCTGACCACTGTCGCCATGGCACGTGATGGATTTGTGAAGGCGAGCATGGAGCGCGTGCTCGTGGCGCCGCAACACATCGTTCGCGCCCTTCAGGAGCGTCGTGAAGCCGTTGGTGTCGAGTGGTTTGGGGTTCACCTTGTCGCGGCCCATCGTCCACGGGCTGACCAGCGCGGGCTCGTCGTCCCCGACGCGCGTCATCGAGACCGCCCAGCCCTCGTCGCTGGCGTTCTTGATCACGCGTGCGATCCAGCCCGCCTTCTTCCACAGCCGTGGATCGGAGGTGTCTTCGGTCTCGTCCATCCCGAGAGCATCGCTCAGGGGAGTGACATCGGCCGGTTCACCCACCGAGGTGCGTCAGGACAGCGGCGCCATCACCATAGAGCAACTCCACGGGTGAGCCGCCGGCGAGGACGTCGCGCGCCACGAGCTCCTCGACAGCGACGCGATGCTGCGCGCACTGCAGGCGGTTGCCGCCGGTGACGAGCGGGTCGCCCATCTTGAGCTCCATCACGTAGGCGCGGCGATCCCTGCGCCGCGACGGCGACATATCGATCGCGATGAAGTCACCGCACGACTTGCGCTGGTTGGTCCGGAACAGCCACAGGTTGCTGCGCCGCGCGAGCATGGTCTTGACGAACGTGCGCTCGTGGCTGCGCATCTCGAACTGATCGTAGCGGCACGGACCCGAGGTCCTGCCACGCGAGCGATGCTCGTTCGCGATCACGCGCGCGAGATCGAACGAGTCGCACAGCCAGGTGGGGAGTCGGAGCGTGAGTGGGTCGGTAGACATGCTGGTTCCATCAGGTGGATGGCAGCGCGCTCGTCGCCGATCACGGTCCGGCGAGCACGGCGAGGGACGACCGCGAGGTCGAGCAGGCTCTCGGCGCGGCGCAGCTCTCCGAGGTCGGCAGCTTCGATGGCTTCGAAGAGGCGGCTCTCGGCGCGGCGTCGGGCACGGCGGTGGTCCTTGGTCATGACGGCTCCCAGCGAAGGTCGCGCAAGCTAGCGTCCGCGCCTCGATCAGGCAAACGGCTCGTTGCAAGTGGTCTTGCCGACAGCGGTTTACACAAATCGAAGAATCTGCGGATCCATTTGCTCGCTCGCCGCCACGAGTCAGCATGTCCAGCTTCTACGCGAAGAACGTCCCTGTTTGGGAGCGCTTGCTCCGCCTCGTCCTTGCCGCGGCCGCGGTCGCGTTTGCGCTGTTCGCGCTCGACGGCATGATTCGTCCAGTCGTGGCGATCGGTGCGGTCGGGTTCGCCCTGACCGGGCTGGTCGGCTACTGCCCGGCGTGTGCGATGCTCGGGCGCAAGCTGGATCGCGCCGCATGAGCATCGACGTTGGCCTGCTCGAGCGAGCGCGGGGAGGCGAGCCTGCAGCGATCGGCGCGCTGCTCACGCGAAGTCGACCCGAGCTGGTGCGCTACGCGCAGCGCAGCTGCCTGATCAGCGACGTCGACGATGCCGTCCAGGAGGCGATGCTCGTCGTCTCGCGCACGGTCACGTCGATTCGCCATCCGCGCGCGTGGTCGCGCTGGGTGTTTCGAATCATGCGACGCACGTGTCATCGGCTCGCGCGAACGACCTTGCGTCAGGACCTGTGGGAGGACGAAGCCGTCGCCGCGGCCCTCGTTCACAAGGGTGACGACGAGCTGCGCCGCGATCTGTCGATGGCGATCGAATCGCTCCCCGCGGACTATCGCGAGGTCGTCGTGCTGCGCGACCTCGAGGGACTCACGATCGGTGAGCTCGCACACCGTCTTGCAACAACGCGGGCGGCAGTAAAGGGCAGGCTCCACCGCGCACGCGCGCTGACGAGGGAGTACCTGCTGTCAGAAGCGGAACAGCGTCACGCCACCCGGTGAGGCCGGCATGGGGCGGTCGAACATGTCCTTGCGGAACGTTCCAGCCGACGCACTGTCGCTGCCGCCGCCCGTCGCCGAGACGACGACCACCAGGCTGACCAGGATGAGGGTCCAGAACCACCACTTCTTGTAGATCGGCCTCGAGGCCGGCTCGATCGGCCTCGGGGGAGGCAAGGTTCCGGGCCGGCCTACCACCGGCGGTCGACCGGGTGCGACGACCGGAATCATCACGACGCCCTGCGAGCCCGCCGCTACCTGGGCGACGACCGTCAGCTGGGTGCCATCGTCGATCGTCGCGATCAGCACCTGCTTGCCGGGCGAGACGGCGATCCATTGCGTGAACGGTGCCGACAGCTGGCCTTCACCCTCGCGTTGCACGGCGACGACGCGCTGTTGCGGGACCCCCTGCGGAAGTCGCAACCAGGCGAACCCGATCTTCGCGCGCAGCTCGCCGAGCTTGTACTTGATGCGCTCGGCGCGCGCGTTGACCTCGCTGTCTTTGGGGCCACTCGTCTTCACCTCGGCCTGCGACATCTGCTGCGCCTTGACCAGCGTGTCGTAGGCCAAGGCGATCTGCCCGAGCGCCTCGACGGCCTGCGCGTAGCCCAGATACGATCGCGCGGTGGGCTCGGCACCGAGTGCCGCCGCAAACTTCGCGGCTGCCAGCGCGTGCTTGCCCTCGAGGAACAGCGTCACGCCTTCCTCGTGCAGCACGCAGCTCGCCCGTTGATCAGGGCAGGTTCCTGCGCGGGCCAGGCCAGTCGCGAGAACCACCAACAACACGCATAGACGAAGCGTTCCCATAGCTCCGAGGAGAGTAACCGATGCCTCCGTCGAGTGCCCGACATCCGTGCTCGGGATCATTTCTCGACGGACACTTCGCTGCCGAGCTCTCCACGATGACCCCCATCGATGCCGTCGAGGAAGTCGCGGCGGGCAGCTGCATCAGCTCGTGGGCTCGTCGCGGTCGCGACCGAACACCACGCCGCGCCAGTGCTCGATCTGCACAGGATCTGGGCGCGGTGCCCTGCGGTGATAGGCTTTCGCCGTGGATCCGAAGCCGAAGCGCGTACTGCTGGTCGACGACGACGAGGCCATGCTGCCGAAGGTCGCCGCCATCCTGGAGCACGCTGGGTTCGAGGTGCGGACCTCGAGCGACGTCGATCAACTCCGCAGCACTCTCGGCGAGTGGCACCCCGACGTGATCCTCACCGACGTCAACATGCCGGGCACCTCCGGCGTCGAGTTGTGCCGGCAGCTCAAGGCGGCCTATGCGACCGCACATGTGCCGGTCGTCCTGTTCTCGTCCCATTCGCATGAGGATCTCGAGCGCCTCGCGCGCAGCTGCGAAGCCGACGGGTTCTTGTCCAAGAAGGATCTCGCTCGGCTCTCCCGCGAGCTGTCGCTGCTGATCGACACGATGTTCTGAGCGCCTACTGAGACGGTTCCCAGCGGACCCGAAACAGGCACGCAGGAGCACCGAGCGCCTCGCAGGCGTCGTGCTCCACGCTGACGTCGCGCCCACCCGAGAGCACGACCAGCTGCTCGAGCATCCCGCTGCTCCACGCGCACAGCTCCGCGTTGCGTGTTGTCCCCGTGATGCGAACCTGCGACTCGGTGGCGGACAAGGGCATCGACGAGATGTCTCCCCAGCTCTGATACCGCGCCCAGACGTTGCGGATCGCCGACAGCGTCCGCTCGGGCATCAGGGTGGTCGCGCTCGACGGGAAGAACCTGCGGAACGACGCGCGCACGCTCGCACGAGCGATGTCGTGTGCGAGCCGCGAACCATGGATCCCGAGGTAGTGCGGGGCCGCGCCGAGCAGCCACGCAAACATCGCCGTCGGCAACCACGCGAGCGGAGCGGAATCGAACAACGCGTGCACGATCTCGGGTTCACTTCCGCCGAGCGCATCCCGGAAGCGCGCGGCCTCGTGGACGCCCAGCACCCGGGTGACCGATCGAAACACGACCCCGCGGGT
>JBBQJJ010000020.1:0-38813 GCA_038325805.1 Haliangiales bacterium | reverse complement strand
ATGTACGCGGAGGTGCCGTACGGGATGCGCTGGCGGACCTTCGCCGCTTCCTGCAGCAGCTTGAGGACGTCGACGCCCTCGACGTACTCCATCGCGAGGAAGTAGGTGTCGCCGACCGCGCCGAAGTCGAACACCTGGATGATGTTCGGGTGGTTGAGGCCGAGCGCGATCTTGGCCTCGTCGCGGAACATCGTGACGAACTGCTTCGAGCGCGCGTACGCGGTGTGGATCTTCTTGATGACGAGGATCTTGTTCAGACCCTGGGCAACAACGGTCCGAGCGAGGAACACCTCGGCCATGCCACCAGTTCCGATCTTCCGGACCAGCGAGTATTTTCCAAACTGCTCCATGTCCCCGGGAAGTTTTGCGATTGTAGCTCACAGCGAGACGATCACGAGCTGCCCGAGGCACGTTCCGAGCCTGCCTGATCGTGCGTGCGCACGGCTCACATGGGCGTGATCACCAGGTTGTCGAACCAGGTATCGGTCTCCCAGTTGTTGAACCCGAGATACTCGTGGCCTGCCCCATCGAGGGGCTGCGGGTCGTCGTACTGCAGGAATGGCTTGGTCATGTCGTCGACGAACCACTTGATGACCCGGCCCTTGCGCTCGATCTTCCAGTGATACTTCTTGTCGGGAGCGACCTTCAAGTCGCTGCGTTGGACGAGGTCTTTGCCGTGCTCGTCGAGCCGCGCGATGATCGACTTGCTGTTGCTCCAGCCGCCGAACACCAGCTCGTAGCCGGTGGCCATGTACGCGCCACCGTCGGGATCGTAGGACCGACCGTCTCCGAAGATCTCGACCTTGATGTCGCCGCGGCGATCGGTGGACCAGGCATCGAGCTCGACGCGGACGTCACGCGGGAGCCGCCGCGCGAGCCAGAGCGGGTGGTTCTTGGCACCCTTCGCGTTCAGCGCACCGCCGGCGATCGCGTAGCCCTCCCCGGTAGCGAGGTACCCGCCGCCGATGGTCGCGCGCTCGAAGCTATCCGCGTACGGCTCCTTGATCGGAGGAGCCTCCTTGACCTTGCAGGCGATGAGGAGGAGCAGCAGGGCGTGGCGCACGGCGGCCCGAACGTAGCGCAGGGAAGGGTGGTGATCCCGGGCATCGCTAAGGCATTCGATCATTTACAGATCTTCCCAGGTGCCATCTGATCGGGAGTGTCAGAGGGGGGCCGTAGGGTGACTGCGTGGACGGTCTCGCGCCCTACCTGGATTCAGCCTCGCTCGAGCGCGAGAGCGATCAGAAGATCGTGATCTTCGATTGCGAGACCACCGGGATCGATTTCACCCGGGACCAGGTCATCGAGATCTGCATCCAGCACGGGCTGGGCCCAGGTCCGTACAATGGAACGGGCGCGGGGTTGGCGGGCAAGCCAACCCTGGGCCCACAGAGCGGCGGCACCGATCAGGAGCCGGTCTCGCGAACCTGGCGGATCCGTCCGGACGCCCCGATCCAGTCCGCCGCGCAGGCCGTGCACGGGATCAGCGCCGAACAGCTCGCGGACTGCCCGACGTTTGCCGAGGTCGCCGAGGAGATCGCGCAGTGGTTCGCCTTCGCGGACATCATCGTCGGCTACAACGTCGCGTTCGATATCCAGATGCTGCAGGCCGAGTACGCGAGGCTGCCGGAGCTCCATCCCGCCGGTAGGTCACTGGACTTGACCGGCAAGCAAGTGATCGATGCGCTGCGCTTGTGGCAGAAGTGCGAGCCGCGCAGCCTGCAGCACGCGCATCAGCGGTTCGTCGGCGACGAGTTCGCGGCGGCTCACTCTGCACGTGCGGATGTCGCTGCGACCGGGCGCGTGCTCGCCGGCATGATCAAGCACTTCGGGCTCGACGAGCCGCGGGTCGACTGGAACCAGATCGCGACCGTCTCCGATCCGAGCCGAGCCAAGTAAGTAAACATCGGGGCCAAGCGGTTGCGTGCGGAGGCGCTGTCTTCGAGGATGGCGCCATGAAGCTGATCGCTCTGCTCTTGGCGTCGGTCCTCTTGGTGGGCTGCTCGGGTAACGAGGGCAGGTCGATCGATCAGGCCGCCGGTTCGGGTTCCTCGACGGGATCCGCGACTGCCGCGGTCGGAAGCGGCGGCCAGTTCGAGGCCGCGCTCGTCGAGCTCGACAAGTATCGCGAGCGGATGTGCAAGTGCGCGGACCCCGCGTGCTCGGACACGGTGTTCAAGGACTTCACGGCGTGGCGCGCGGAGTTCCGCAAGGCGACCAAGACGAGCGGCGCGAAGCCCACCCCCGAGACCGAGAAGAAGGGCAACGAGCTCAACAAAGAGCTGATGCTCTGCCGGGTCAAGGTGAGCAAGGGTGCCGGCATGGGCTCGGGCTCGGCCGGATCGGGTTCGGGTTCTTCCGCATCGCCGGCCGATCCGGTCGAGGCCGCGCTCGTCGAGATCGACGTCTTCAAGGTCAAGATGTGCGGCTGCCCCGACAAGGCGTGTGCGGACAAGCTGCAGATCGAGTACGCGACGTGGCAGCGCAACCTGCGCGCGAAGCTCACCGAAAAGCCGAACAAGCTGCAAGAGGTCCGCGGCGCCGCGCTCGAGAAGGAGATGAAGGAGTGCCGCAAGAAGGCGGAGACCTCGACGCCAGGTGCACCAGGTGGCACCTCGAAGATCGACGCCTTCCTGACGACGATGCAGACCTACCGCGACAAGCTGTGCGCGTGCACCACCAAGGACTGCGCGACGGCGATGCAGAAGGAGACGGATGGCTGGGCCGTCACCGCCGCGAAGGACATCGCGGATGCGAAGCCGACCAAGGATCAGGACGACAAGGCCGATCGGCTCGCGAGGGAGATGAAGGAGTGCTACGGCAAGGCCACCAAGTAACGGGGACTCCGCCACAGTGGATCGGACCGGTGGATCGCGATCGCGATCGCCCTCGCGATCGAGCCCGAGCCCGAGCCCGAGCCCGACCCCGAAACGACGTTGTCAGATAGCCACAGGGTCGCCGGGCGACGGAGGTTGCGCAGAGGATTTGATCGGTCGACGTACGATCCATCCGCTGACCGCGCACCGGAGGCCTACCGAACAAGGCCTCTGTGCTGAGCTCCGTCGCTCGGCGACCGCTGGGTCATTGGGGGGGACGGTGTGAAATTCAATCGACGAGCAGCGCGGCGGTCGCGTCCCAGAACCCTGCCTTGTCGGGATCGCACTCGCCCATGCGATGGAGTGCGATGCCGGCGCGGATCGGAGCGAGCGGTTCTTCGATCGATCGCAAGAAGCTCGCGGCGTCGTCCGGATCCGGCAGATAGCCGCCGGCGAGTGGCGGCAGCAGCTGGTTGACGGCGACGAGCCCGCGTTGATCGGGCGGCAACGTCGCGTACTTCAGCAGGCGTCGCCAGTTGCGGAGCTGCGCCCGTCGCCAGGCTTCGCTCGGAGGCAACGCGATGAACGCGCCGGCACGACGACCGGGTGGCGGCGGGATCGAGGCGGGGACATGCACGAGCAAGCGCCGCACGAGGTTGACGACCTCGGTCGCCTCGGGGCCGAGCGAGTGATGCGCGAGCATGAAGGTCGTGATCTCGTCGACGGCGGCGCGCTCGACGCCTTCGACAGCTTCGAGGTACGCGGCGATCAGCCTCTCCGGGAGCGGCAGGTTGCCCGGCACAGCTGCGACGTGCGTCAGCATCACGACCACCGCGTAGGCGCGGTCGCGCGGCACGAGCTTGTCGCCGTTCGCCATCGCGACGGAGCGCAGCAGGCCATCGAGCCAGACGTGGCGGCGAACCTCGAGCGCCGACCGGCAGAACGTGCACGCGAGAATCGCGAGGGCCTCGGCACAGATCGCGGCGCCACAGGTTCGACAGAGCAGGGCTGCGCCAGCGATCCGGATCGGACGCTGACCGAGCGTGAGGAGTGCCGTGTCGAGCGCCGCCAGCGGCACGTCCATGAACCACGACTTCAAGCTGCCGAGCAGCGCGTCGGTCGCGGCGACCTCGGGTGGCACCGCGTGGACGAGGTCCTGCGGGAACCGCTCGTCGGCGACGAGGTCGCGATACACGCGCGTCAGACGATCGAGGCTCTCCGTCGTGTAGCCGGCCGGATCCTGCGCGAGGGCGGCGTGCTGCGGAGCAAACATCGCCGCCCGGCTGTCGAACGTCGCGACGTGCTCGATCGCCGCGGTCCACCGCGCGAACACGGCGATGTCCTGCGGTGACATGCCAGCGTCGATCGCATCGAGCGCGGCGAGCTCGAGGGTCGCGGCATGCATCGTCTCGGCATCGCGCGCTTCGAGCGCGGCGAACTTGCGATCGGCGAGCTCGAGACGGCGAACGTCGGCGAGCGTCGGTGTGATGTACGAGCGGACCTCGGCGAAGGCGTAGCTGTCGAGGCCCGCGCTGACCGCACGGTGCGTGCTGATCACGTGGCCGCAGTACTCGCAGATCGCGATCAACTGCGCGTCGATGAACTTGCCGGGTGCACCGCATCGCGGACACGCGAGCGTGACCACCCACGAGCTCATGGCAGGCGCGACGCGGGCCGCATCTGCGGATGCAGCAACGCCCAGTGATCCGGCTCGACGCGAAACACCTCGAACACCACGTGTGCATGGTCGGCCTGACGTGACGGTACGAAGCGAATGCTCGAAGCCTCGCGCTGATCGCCGATCAACGAGACCGAGCGTTCCCCTCCCTCCGTGACTTCCGCGCTCCGCAACTGGATGTGGGTACCACCACGTTCGGCCGCGGCGGTCGACGCGTCGCGGATGGCCTTGCGAAGTCCCGAGCCCTCGACGACCAGGATCCCGAGATAGCGACCCCCTGCCGCCATCACCTGGGAGTGTGCACGAACCGTGATCGCGCTCGCGGCGATCGGCGCCAGCGTCGGCGTTCCTCGTGCGGGTGTGAAGCGCACCGGCTGCGGCACGTAGGACCCGCAAGCCGCCAGCAGCAGCAGCCCCCGTCTCACGCTCCCCGTCATCAGCGGCCAACTGTACAGGGTCGACGAAGGTCCTCCCTCGTCGTCGCGCGACAGGTTTTCACCAGCCGCACAGAGTATTTCATCGCGGTTTCGAGGTGATCTGGATGTGAACCGGCAGCACGCTGTGAAACGGCACGGCCGAGCGGGTTCACGACCACTCACATTGGGGGCAGGCAAACCACGCACTTGCCGGATCGAGGTTGGGCAGTCGTGAAGAACTCTGAACTTGGCCACTGGCACCGAGGTTGAAGTGTCTGACCTCATCGTGAACCGCCTCGCCCTTGCCCTCGCTGCAGCGCTCGCCGCATGTACGTGTCCTCCGACCGAACATGTCGAGTCGACCTACGCGCCGCCCGCGATGTCGGACTCGATCCAGCTCTGCGCGACGGAGCGTGCCTGCACCGTGCTCTGCGCACGCGCGTTCTACCTCGACGCCGGCTCGATCGACAGCTGCCGGATCATCGAGCTCGATCAGCACGGCGGTGCCTTCATCGAGGTGACGTGGACGGAGTACGTCTGCCAGTTCGAGGAGTGGTCGACCGACGATGGCGACTACAGCAGCGACGATGACTACGGCAGCGGTGACGATGACTACGATCCGTGCAGCGACGGCTCGTGCGATCCCGGTGGCGGCGACTACGACCCGCCGCCCGACGATGATCCGCCACCCGATGATGATCCACCGCCCGACGATGAAGATCCTCCGATGGATGAAGGCGTCTAACCTTACGATTGCGACCGACTGAGCGGGAACTGATCCCTGAGCTCGGCGCTCGCCGCCGGCGGCGTGAGTTTGATCTAAGAACGATGTCGTCACGTCGAGGTGCGTAGCGATCAGGCTGCGTGCGTCCGGCGTCGCGTTCGCCAGAGGGTCGCCAACGCGCCGAGGTTCGCCAACCTTCGCCAAGAAGATGGATCTACCAGATGCGCTCTCGCATCCAGCTCCGACGATGGATGCGGCGTCTTCCGCCTGCGATCGCCCCCGAGCCACGGGCACGAACGGCGTCAACCGAGGTGATATGAACATCGAGCTCGCGGCCTACCCGGTCGCCTCCGGTATCTGGGTCCGCGAACCGCCTTTTGTTCACGGCAGGTCGCCGGTCTCTGGGGCTGACCACACCCGTCGACGTTGCTGACGGTGTTACGCTGCCGGCGTGCGACGACCGCGCGCGACGATCCTCGTCAAGCTGCTGGTCGCGCTCGTGCTGCCGACGCTGGTGCTGTTCACCCTGTTCGCGTTCGTCGCGTACGAGATGAACCGGCGCGACCTCGACGACGAGCTCGGGCGCCGGTTGATCGCGATCGCGCAGTCGGCGGCGACCCAGGTCCGTGGGAAGTACGTCGTCAACCTGCTGCCCGACGAGGACAACTCTCCCAACTTCACGCGCACCGTGTTGAAGCTCGAGATCTTCGCGAACGCGACCGGCGCGCACCTGTCGCTGTTCGATCGCGACTACCTGTCGCGCGGCGACTCCGAGGACGTCCGGCTCGTCGCACCGCTCGAGCGGTATCGCGTCGACGATGACGAGATCCAGGGCGTGTTCCGCGACGGCATCGCGGCGTCCTCGGTGACGTTCGTCGGCCAGGACGGCAAGACCTACAAGGCCGGGTATGCCTCGGTGCGATTCTCCGATGACGATCAGAGGATCGTACTGGTGCTGCGGGCCGAGGCGCCCGCGAGCTACTTCGAGACCCTCGAGGATCTGCGCGACCGGCTGTTCTTGTGGGGTGTCGGCCTGGGCGTGGTCTCGATCTTCGCGGCGGTGATCGCGACCCTGTTGATCACGCGCAATGTTCGCCGGCTCGTCGCGGCAGCCGAGCGGATCGGTAGCGGCGAGCTCCGCGAGCGCGTCGAGATCAAGACCGACGACGAGCTCGGCCAGCTCGGCCAGGCGATGGAGCACATGCGTCAGCAGCTCGCCGTGCGCGACGCGCGGATGCAGCAGATGCTCGCCGGCATCGCGCACGAGGTCCGCAACCCGCTCGCCGGGATGACGCTGTTCGCCGGCATCCTCAAGGACGAGCTCCCCGAGGGTGACGAGCGGCGCGGCCACGTCGACAAGATCAACCGCGAGCTCGGCTATCTCGAGCGCGTGGTCAACGACTTCCTCGAGTATGCCCGCCGGCCCAAGCCGGAGCTCGCACCGGTCGACGTCGACGAGCTGCTTCCCGAAGTCGCCCAGCTGATCGCGAGCGACCAGATCGAGGTCAAGGTCTCCTCTGGTAGCAAGCTCGAGGCGAATGCAGATCGCGGGCAGCTGCGACGCGCCCTGCTCAACCTGACCAAGAACGCGGTGCAAGCGGCGGCCGCGGCGGGTCACCGCGGGAACGATGTCGTGCGGCTTTCTGCGAAGCGAGAAGGCGTCGAGCTGCACTTCGTGGTGTGGAACCGCGGCAAGGAGATTTCACCGGAGACGTCGGGCAAGCTGTTCGAGCCGTTCTACACCAGCCGCGAAAAGGGCACGGGGCTTGGCCTCGCGTTCGTCCGCGAGATCGCGATGGACCACGGCGGTCGCGTCGAGGTGAAGAGCGCCGACGGCGAGACCACGTTCACGTTGGTGATTCCAGGCTAGTATCGGCCGCAATGGCGACCGTCCTGGTGATCGACGACAACGATACGATTCGAGAGGGCCTCGCCCACACGATCAAGAAGATGGGTCACGAGGTGATGACCGCATCGAGCGGCCACCAGGGCATCGCCGCGTTCAAGGCGAAGAAGGCCGACTTCGTGATCACCGATCTCAAGATGGAGGGTGGCACCGGCGTCGAGGTGTTGCGCACGATCTCGGGCATCGATCCCGAGGTGCCGATCATGATCGTGACGGGCTTCGGAACCGTCGAGACGGCCGTCGAGGCGATGAAGCTCGGCGCGTTCGACTTCCTGACCAAGCCGATCCAGACCGAGGTCGTTCGCCTCAAGGTCGAGCGCGCACTCGAGCTCTGCGCCGCGCGCCGCGGCCGCAAGAAGGCCGACGCGATGACCGACTACCTCAAGGCCGAGCAGGATGGTCGGTTCCCGGAGCTGATCGGTCAGGGCGAGAAGATGGCGATCGTGCGGCGCACCGTCGACAAGGTCGCCGCGAGCGACACCACGGTGTTCGTCGCCGGCGAATCGGGCACCGGCAAGGAGCTCGTCGCGCGCGCGATCCACCGCCTGTCCAAGCGGGCCAACGGCCCGTTCATCAAGGTCAACTGCGGTGCGCTCACCGAGACGCTCCTCGAGTCCGAGCTGTTCGGGCACGAGAAGGGCGCGTTCACCGGGGCGATCAAGCAGAAGCTCGGCCGCTTCGAGCTCGCCGATCAGGGCACGCTGTTCCTCGACGAGGTCGGCGACGTGCCACCCGCGATGCAGGTCAAGCTGCTACGCGCGCTGCAGGAGCAGGAGTTCGAGCGCGTCGGCGGCGAGCATTCGATCAAGGTCGACGTCCGTGTGGTCAGCGCGACCAACAAGGATCTCGATGCGGAGGTCGCCACGGGGCGGTTCCGCCAGGATCTGTTCTTCCGGCTCCACGTGCTGCCGGTCAAGCTGCCGCCCCTGCGCGAGCGCCGCGAGGATATCCCGCTGCTGTGCTCGCACTTCGTCGCGAAGCTCGGTCCGAAGACCAACCCGCGCGTCCGCGCCGTCGGCGACTCCGCGCTCGGACGCATCATGGCCTATCACTGGCCGGGCAACGTGCGCGAGCTCGAGAACGCGATCGAGCAGGCGTTGGTGTTCGCGGAGGGCGACGAGATCCAGCCGTCCGCACTACCGCAGTTTCTGCAGGGTGGAGCCGAGGAGGATCGACTCGATGTGCCGCGCGAGCTCTCGCTGCCCGAGATCCTCGACGATCTCGAGCGCCAGCTGATCCTCAAGGCGTATGCGAAGGCGAACAAGGTGAAGACCGAGACCGCCCGCATCCTCGGGATCAAGACCAGCGCGCTCTACTACAAGCTCGAGAAGTACGGCATCGAGTGATGCGGTACCCCGCGGGTCATCGCATCACTTGCAACCGCTTCCCGTCGTAGCGATACCGCTTGATGGGTGGGCACGCGGCGCGGCAGTCCGACTCGCTCTCGCCCACCAGGGTCCCCCGACGAGGTGCGAGAGGCGCTTGCCCGTTGCACTGAAACAGGCACGAACCTGAACGCAGCTCCACGGTGGGCGGCGAGGTCAGGTGATCGATGAACACGACGGTCGTGCGAGCGGCGGCATGCTCTGGGTTGGCCGCGTCGAGAGGACCATCGTAGGTCCTGATTCGCCCGACCTGTCTCGCCGGGGTCGTCGCGGCGAAGTAGACCGTGTGCCCGAGCACGTGGAAGTTCGGTGAGCGGCCGTCGTCCCCGCTTCGAAAATCAGGCGCGGGAGCAACATCCCTACACGCGACCTCGCACGGCGGTTTGCCATCGAGATCGAGGGGGATGCAGTCGTCGAATGACGACGCGGGGAGCGCGGCGCGGGCTCCGCTCCCGTCGGCTTCGAAGGCTGGAGGCAGCGCTGCGTTGGTGCACGCATTGGCGGCGGTGACGGATGCACCACTTCCCGCGCCTGCTGGAGGATCCGCGACGTCACCCGCCGCAGAATCAAGGCGCGTTGCGACGTCAGGCTCGTCGTGGTGGCTTTCGCCGTCCGCGCCGAGCGCCGCGTGGGCGGGCGAGACCTCCGCGGATCGGTGTGGTGACGCGCAGGCGGCCGTTACGACAAGGATCGCGTAGCGAAAGCGGGCCCGCGCGAGGTCACACGAAACGAGTCGTGCACGCACCGACGAAGCGGAGTCGACCAGAAAGCCACAGGAGCGGGTCAGGTGTTCCACGGACATCTTGCATCGCTTGGACGGCGGAGGTGCGTGGGCTCTTGGATGGCATCCAGCGATTCGTCTGGTTCGCGAGCGACGCTGCCCCGAGCCACGTGTGCTGATCCGGTCGGTCGTCGTGACGGCGCGGTCGTCGCGGGGGCGGTCCTCTGTGGCGCAGAAGCGCGCTCCGCTTGATCCGTCGAGAATCGTTGACGTGTGATTGAAAATGGATTTCAATCTCGCAAATGGACCCGTCGAGAACAACCCTCGCGCTCGCGTGCACTGTGCTCATGGCGTCCACGTCCCTCGCCCTCGCCGATCGCCGCGCGTACGGCGTCACCTACGAAGCGGTGACCGCTCCGCAAGGCGAGCTCGATGTCGAGACCTGGTCGACGTTCTCGCCGCAGGGAGAGGTCGATGGCGGACCCTCCTCTCGCGGCATGCGCGAGATGGTCGAGATCGAGTACGGCATCACCGATCACTGGGATGTGGCGGTCTACAACATGCTCGACGTGATCACGTCGGGAGAGACCAAGAGTGGGTACGCCGGTCTCAAGCTCGAGACGCGTTACCGGCCGAGCGATCGTGGGGAGTGGCCCATCGACCCGGTCTTCTACGTCGAGTTTCAAGAGCTGTTCCGCGGCGATGCCAGGCAGAAATACGAGGCGAAGTTGATCCTCGCCAAGGACTTCGGCGACGTCAACATCGCGGCCAACGTCGCTCTGGAGGAGGAGCGAACCACCGACCCCGCCTGGAACACCGAGATCGAATACGCCTTCGGAACCTCGTACGCGTTTTCTCCAGCATGGATCGTCGGTGCCGAGATCTTTGGCAAAGCGGAGAAGGACGAGGGAAACCTCAGCAGCCGAAACTGGGTTGGCCCTGCGCTGTCGTGGGCAGGTGGCGGGCGCGGTTCGCTGCGAGGCTCATGGGTGACCCTCGCGGGGGGCGCAGGTCTCGGTGGCGAAGCCGACCCCTACTACGCACGCCTGATCGTCGGGCTTCAGTTCAGATAATCGCCACGCACCGCTAGCTCCCGCTAGCTCCCGCTAGCTCAGGCCGTCGCGTTCTTGCGCGCGGGCCGCGCGGCCTCGGCGAGCAGCTCCGCCGCGTGCGCCTTGGCCTTCGACGTCACGCTGCCACCCAGCATGCGCGCGAGCTCGTCTTTGCGCTGCGCCGCCGTGAGGCGACGGACGTGGGTCTCGACGCGGCCACCGACTTCCGTCTTCTCGACGTGAAAGTGGTGATCGGCGTACGCCGCGATCTGCGGCAAGTGCGTCACGCAGAGGACCTGGCGTGTCTCCGATTCGCTCGCCGAACCAAAGGATGATCTCGAGCCGGCTGCCAGCTCTGCTGGGCAGCCGGCGAGAGCTCGGATCTGCGAGCCGACGACCTGGGCCGTGGCTCCACCGATGCCGGCGTCGACCTCGTCGAACACGTACGTGGCAACGGGATCGGCGCGACCCGCGGACTGCAGGCCGAGCTTGAGCGCGAGCATGATGCGCGACAGCTCGCCACCCGACGCGATCTTTGTGAGCGGGCGAGCGTCCTCACCCTTGTTCGAGCACAGCATCAGCTCGACTCGATCGACACCCGTGGGACCGAGGCTGCGCGGCTCGATCGCGACGGTGAGCTTCGCGGAGCCCATGCCGAGCTCGGCGAGCGCGCCGGCGACCTGCTTCTCGAGCTTCTTGGCAGCGAGTGCGCGCGCGGAGGTGAGCGCGGCGGCAGCGGAGATCGCGGCGGCCTCGGCTCTGGTGCGGGCGGAGGCTAGCTCGGTGATCCGCGATTCGCGGCCGAGCAGGCTGTCGAGCTCGGCGCGGAGCTCGGTGGTCTTGGCGATCACGTCATCGAGCCCGAACGCGTGTCCCGCCGAGTGCTTGCGGATCAGGCGGCGGATCAGGGCGACGCGCTCGTCGAGCAGCGCGAGCCGCTCGGGGTCACCCTCGAGCTTGTCGGCGTACGTGCGGAGCTGATCCGCGGTGTCATCGATCAGCGTCTCGATCTCGACCAGCTGCTTCGCGACCACGTCGAGCGTGGGATCGACGCGGAGCACCTTCTCGATCGCCTTCGAGGCGACGGCGACGCGATCGCGCGCGCTGTCGTCCCCACCGAACAGCGATTCCTCGGCGGTGCGGGCGGCGCTCTGCAACGTATCCACCGACGCGAGTCGCGCGCGCTCGAGCTCGATCGAGACATCCTCGCCGGAGTGGAAGGCTGCGCTCTCGAGCTCCTCGAGCTGGTACTTCAAGTAATCGACCCGCGCTTCGCGCGCGCGCTCGTCACCGCCGAGCGAGGCGAGCTCGTCATCGCAGCGCCGCAGCTCGCTCCAGGCGACCGTCATGGTCTCGGCAAGCGGCCACGCGTCGTCGGCGACCGTGACTTCGATCGCTCGTTTTAGTTTGACGGGTGGCTTGGTGTTCAAGGCCCGTGCGAACGCGTCGAGGATCTCGAGGTGCCGCGAGGGATCGACGAGGCCTTGATGTTGATGCTGACCCGACAGGTCGATCAGCAGGGCACCGAGCTCGGCGAGCCGCGCGGCCGTGGTGAGGGCGCCGTTGACATATGTCCGGCTGCGGCCACCGCGCTGGATCACGCGGCGGATGAAGACTTCACCCTCCGCATCCTCGGCGTGGGCGGGGAGGCCCGCGGTCTCGAGCACCGCCGCGACGCGCGTGCGGAGATCCGTGGGGACCTCGACCACCGCCTCGACGACCGCTTCATCGGTACCGGTGCGTGGGATGTCCGCCGACGCGCGACCGCCGCGAAGCAGATTGACTGCCTCGACGATCAGCGACTTGCCAGCACCGGTCTCGCCGGTGAGCACGTTCATTCCGTTGCCGAGCTCGAGCTCGACATCGGACAGGATCGCGAAGTTAGTGACTCGCAGGTGGCGCAGCATGCAATCGACTCCTTGTCCCTTCTGGAATCGTCAGTCGCCCTTTTTGCTCGGGCTCGTATCGAGGCCGCGCTCGGCGCGCGCGCCCCAATGAAGCTTGTCTCGCATGATGTCGAAGAAGCCCTTGGGCGATTCGAACAGCAGCAGCGGCGATGCGGCCGCGGTGAGCTCGACGACATCGCCGGGCAAGAACGAATGCGCCCACTGCGCGTCGACGGTCAGGATCACGCCACGCACGTCCGCGCCGAGCTGCAGCCGGATCGTGGAGGCGGCCGGGATCACCAGCGGACGGTTGGTCAGCGAGTGCGCGCAGATCGGCGTCATCGTCATCGCCGCCATGCCGGGCACCACGATCGGGCCACCGGCCGCCATGTTGTAAGCGGTGGATCCGGTGGGCGTGGAGATGATCAAGCCATCCGCGCGATACGACGCGACGAACTGATCATCGACGAACGCATCGATGCCGACCAGCCGTGCCATCGCACCTTGATGGAGCACCGCATCGTTGAGCGCGTACCGGACCACCGGCTCGGACCCGCCGCGCGAGAACTGCACCGCGATCCGCATGCGCTTCTCTTTTTTCATCCGGCCCGCGAGCGCGGCCTCGAGAGCGGCTTTGGCGTCCGGGACCTGAAAGCCGGTGAGAAATCCGAGCTGCCCGAGGTTGATCCCGAGCACCGGACGGCCGTTCTCCGAAACTAACCGAGCGGCCCGGAGGATGGTTCCATCCCCACCCAAGACGACGGCGAGGTCGACCGAGGTGCCTAACTGCTCCTCCGGGATGATCTCGGCACCCGCGGGGGCGACCTGATCTTCCGTCGTGACCACAGGTAGATGGCCGCGTTCCAGCAACCACGCGCAGAGGTCTGCGAGTAGTGGGCTCGCGACCGTCTTATCTGGCTTCAGTACAAACCCAACTCTCGACACGCGAAGGTGGTATCACGACCCGCTGACACTGAACAAAACCCCAGGTAGTGTCTTGCTGCGGACCTTGACAGGCTTTTCGCGGCCTTGTACATGATCCGCCCTTCGAGAGAACTCCGAGATCGGGCTGCACTTTATGAACACGCAAGTAACGCAGAAGAGCTCCTGGCTGACCAAGGAAGCCGGCGAGGCACAACGCGAGTGGTACGTGGTCGATGCCACTGGCCACACGCTCGGTCGCCTTGCCTCGAGGATCGCAATGGTCCTCCGTGGCAAGCACAAGGCCACGTACACCCCGAACGTTGACATGGGTGACTTCGTCATCGTGCTCAACGCGGGCGCAGCGAAGCTGACCGGCACCAAGCCGGACAAGAAGCTGTACATCCACCACACCCTGTTTCCCGGCGGCATCAAGACTCGTCAGGCCAAGGACGTTCTCGCGAACGATCCCGAGCGCGCGATTCGTGAAGCAGTCTGGGGCATGATGCCGAAGGGTCCGCTGGGCCGTCGCGTCGTGAAGAAGCTGAAGATCTACAAGGGCGGCGAGCACGAGCATGCGGCGCAGAAGCCGCGCGTGCTCGAAGTTGCGCGCGAGCGGACCTACAAGACTGCTGGAGCGAAGTGATGGCAACGCAGAAGACCTATGCAACCGGCCGCCGCAAGACGGCCATCGCGCGCGTCTGGCTCTTCGCCGGTGACGGCAAGATCATCATCAACGATCGCGACGACGAGGATTACTTCTCGCGCCCGACCGCGCGCATGGTGATCCGCCAGGGCCTCGAAGAGGTCTCGCTGATCGGCCAGTACAACGTCATCGCCACCGTGAAGGGTGGCGGTATCTCGTCGCAGGCCGGCGCGATCCGCCACGGCATCACGCGCGCGCTGATGAAGATCGACAGCGAGCTTCGCCCGAAGCTCAAGGCGGCCGGGTACGTCACCCGCGACCCGCGTAAGAAGGAGCGTAAGAAGTACGGCCAGAAGGCCGCGCGCGCTCGCTTCCAGTTCAGCAAGCGCTGATCGACGGGGCGCTCCCTCGAGCGGTACCTCAAGCCGGCATGTTGTTCATGCCGGTTTTGTTGCGTCTACAGGCCGAGCGCCTTGGTCACGCGCTTCACGACGTCGAGCTCGAGCGGCGACAGTGTACCGTCGGCCGAGGCTGCATCGACCAGCTGCTCGACGATGTCCTGCCGTTCTTCCACGGGCAGCTCCTTCACCAGGGAGGTTGCCTGATCGATTCCCTCGAGGTCCTGCACCGATCGCTTCTCGGCATCGGTGAGCCCCTGCGCGGTCATCATGTCGCCGAGGAATGCTTTCTCCTCGTCGGTCATCATGCCGTCGGCAACCAGGACCTTGGACACCACGAGGCACTTGGCGACGTTTGCGTTCACGCCGGCGAGTGTATCAGCGCGCCCCGTTCGTCGTGCTCGCCGTGACGAGCCTAGCCGTGGACGGCGCGCCCGAAGGAACGCATCCAGGTGTCCTCCTCCGCACTCAGCGCGCCGCGCTCGAGCGCCTGGAGGTTGGCGTCGAGCTGCTGGGTGCTCGCGGGACCGGTCAGCGTGACGTCGACGTTCGGGTTCGATAGACACCACCGATAGCAGTCACCGGCGGTCATCGTGTTGCCGTCCCAAGCCCTCGGTGTCTTGAGCAGCTTGCGCCAGCTCGTCGCGGTGTACGCGACGATGTTCGGCTTGCGCTTGTCGAGGTGCGGGAAGATGTCGCGCTCGGCGCCAGGGTGCGCGGCGTTGTAGCGGATCATCAGCAGGTCGAGGATCGAATCCTCCGCGAGCCGACCCGCTCGAGGGCGGTCGTGGATCGACACGGCGAGCACGCGCGCCTTGCCAGTCTCCTTGAGGTGTAACAGCTCGCGCTCGGTGGCTGCGGTCAGCGCCGAGCCGACGCCGAGCCACATCAACTGGAAGACGTCGAGGTAGTCGACGCCGAGCTTCTTTAGCAGCCGCTCGGCCGTGCGCCGCACGCTACCGCCGAAGTAGCCCACCGTCGGACCGGCGGCGATCACGAGCTTGTCGCGGTCGCGCGCGATCGCGTCGCGCAGCGGCTTCGCCATGTTTCCGCGCGGCGTCAGATAGACGTAGTTGACGCCGCGATCGAACGCGCTGCGAATGCCCGCTTCTTCGATCCCGTAGTTCGCGGCGAGCCCGAGCCGGAACACGCGCTTGTTCACGCCACGCAGTTGCCGATAGAGAAACTCGTCACCCACCATGCCTTCACTCCATCACAGTTCTCGAACGTCGTCTCAGCCTTCGCGAAACCAGGTCATGGTTGGCTCGGGTTCCGGTTCCGGCGGTCGCGCGAGTGCCATCGGCTCGGTCCGATAGAAGTCGCGGAGCGCCACGTAGAGCTGCGGGTGCTCGAGCGCGAGCGCCGCGGGTCGGCAGAAGAACGTCTCCGTCGCGACGGCGAAGAACTCGGCCTCGTTGAGCGCGCCGTAGCTGTCCATCAGCGTCGGGTAGCCGTGCTCGACGGCCGTTCGATGGCGCTTGTACGACTCGCTGCACACCGCACCCCAGCGCTTGCGCTCGTGGCGATTCGCCAAGGGGGGCGTCCCGTTGACGGCGCCGGTGGCCATGTCGAGCTTGTGCGCGAGCTCGTGGAACACGACGTTGCCGGACGTGATCTCGTTGCCACCGGCGAGCACCGCGTCCCACGCGAGCACCACCGGACCGCCGAGCATCGCCTCGCCGTGGATCCACGCGCCGTGGCGCTCCATCATGCGCGGCTGTTCGAAGAAGCTCTGCGGGCGAGGCTGGGTCCGCACCGTCGACGGATAGACGATGATCGACCCGACGTCTTTATAGAGCTCCGCATCGCGCTCGAGGATCAACATGCACGCTTGCGCGGCGATCGTGACCTTGACCTCGTCGTCCATCTCCAACCCGCCAGCACCTTCCCAGTGCTTCTCGGCGATGAACACCTGGACGAGCTCGCGGAGCTTCGCGCGGCCGGGGGCATCGAGCCGAGTCGCGATCGCGACGTTGCGGTCGATGATCGAATCCCACTCGCGAGGGAATGGAGTGGCGAGGATTCGTCGGCGACGACGTGCGGCAAGCCAGCGAAGCATCGCCGCAACGTGAGGACGGGGCGGACGAACCGCGACCCTCCCGATCGGGCAGGCTGGCATGGCGCATGCGCGCGCCGCGCGGTGTTGGAGCGGCTAGCCAGGGATCGCTGATCGCCGTCATCAACCGGTCTCGACGGGCAACTTCGCTTTCTCCCAGCCGGCGATCCCATCCGGCATCACATAAACATTCTCGTACCCGAGCTCGTGGGCGCGCCCGGCGCCCGCGTGGCAGCTGTGTCAACCAGGTCCCGAACAATAGAAGACGAGCGTGGCGTCGACGTTCTCGGGGAGATCGTGGCGATCGAAGCTGTACGCGTTGAGGTTCTTCGCACTCGGGACGTGGCTGCGCTTCCATCGACCGAGGCCGTTGTTGTCGAACACATGAAAGTCCGGCTGACCGAGTCGTGCCGCGACGTCCTGGACGGTGAGCTCGGGGATGTGATCCATGGGCGGCACTGTAGCGCGCAGGCACCAGCGGTGGTGCCGGACCCTTCGCGCGCGGCCGCGCGACGATCAGTCGACGATCAGGCGACGATCACGACGATCACGCTACGAGACGGGCTTGCGTGCCGGCTGGGTGCGACCGGTCTTGCGCTTCTTGGCAGGGAACACCCGCGCGGGACCCGAGTAGTCGGTCCACCGGAAGCTCGGCTCGCCCGGAGCGCGTACGTCGACGTGGAGGAACTGACCCGACGGGTAGATGCCGAGGCCCATGTGGCCAGTATCCAAGGTCTCTGCGAACTTCTTGATCTCGTAGATCGAGACGCCCGGTATTTTGAAGTCCACCGCGGACGCGTGGTAGTGCCGGCTCGACGAGCGGTCGGTGTACCGGAACGACGAGTACATCTCGATCTGCTTGCCCTCGTAGTGGTCCTGGATCCGCGAGAGCTGCTCGTAGACGTCGGTGTTGATCGCGCGGATCTCGCCGGTCGCGAGGCAACGGAACATCTCGTCGAGCTTCGCGAGCGAGGCCTGGTCGAAGCTCCCGTCCTTCTTGTAGAGGGACACCTTGAGCTCGACATTTTGATTCGCGGCCTTGATGTTCAAGTTGCCGGACGGCTTCTCGAGCGGCGTGGTCCGGATGGCCGATTTCGGCGCGTTCGAGCCCGAGAACCCCGGCGGGCGGCGCTTGCCACCCTCGATTCGGACCCTGGTCCTGGGGTTGGACTTCTTCGACTTGTTCGACGCCTTTTTGGGTGCCGACTTGATGCGGTCAGGGAGCGGCTGGTTGTCCATCCCGTCGGCGGCTGCGGGTGCAGCAGCGAGGAGACAGGCCAGCGCTAGTGCCAGAGAACGCATGGGGGAAGAGGCTAGGCCGGGCGCCGCTGCCACAGCAACCTTTGAAATCCAACAATCGCCCTATCGCTGCATAAACGGTAGGCACCCTTGCACGTCGTACTGAACACCTGTTTGTGTCCGTACTCCGGACCGTTTTACTCAGGTGAAGGCAATTTCGGCAGCGCAACTCCAGGCAATGGCACGTGGACGAGCTCGATCTGGATCTGCTTCGCGATGTCGAAGATCCGATCGTCTCGATAGAACTCGCCGTAGCAGATCCGAGTGATCCCGGCGTTCGCGAGCTGCTTGAAGCAGTTCCAGCACGGGCTCGCGGTCACGTACGTGGTGCCGCCGTTGATGTTCACGCCGTTCTTCGCGGCCTGGATGATCGCGTTCGCCTCCGCATGGATCGTCGCCACGCAGTGGTTGTCTTCCATCATATGCCCGACGTCGGAGCAGTGAGGCATCCCGCGGATCGAGCCGTTGTAGCCGGTCGACAGGATGGTGCGGTCGCGAACGAGCACCGCGCCGACGAACTTGCGCGGGCACGTCGATCTCGTCGCCACCACCTGCGCGATGCTCATGAAGTACTCGTCCCACGATGCACGGGTGCCTTCGGCCATGGCGGCACTCTACGATGCTATGGTCCGCGGCCGATGTCGGAAGCTCCGAAAGCCAAGACTTATAAGGACACGGTGATCCTCCCGGACACGCCGTTCCCGATGAAGGGTGACCTCGCCAAGCGCGAGCCGGAGATCCTGGCGGGCTGGGAAACGCGCGGTCTCTACACGCAGATCCAAGACGCGCGCGCGACGGCGCCGGCGTTCATCTTCCACGACGGTCCGCCGTACTCGAACGGCAACATCCACTACGGCCACATCCTCAACAAGATCCTCAAGGACATCGTCGTCAAGTCGCGGACCATGATGGGCTTCCGCACGCCGTTCGTGCCGGGCTGGGACACCCACGGCCTGCCGATCGAGCTGGCGGTCGAGCGCGAGCTGGGCCCGAAAAGGTCTGCGTTGTCGCCCGCCGAGTTCCGCGCCGCCTGCAAGGCGTTCGCGATGAAGTGGGTCGAGGTCCAGAAGACCGAGTTCAAGCGGCTCGGCGTGTTCGGTGACTGGGACAACCCATACCTCACGCTCGATCACTCGTACGAGGCGCAGATCGCGCGTGCGCTCGCGAAGTTCGCGCGCGACGGCTACCTGTATCGCGGTCGCAAGCCGGTGCAGTGGTGTCCGCGCGATCGCACGGCGCTCGCCGAGGCCGAGATCGAGTATCGCGATCACACGTCGCCGTCGGTCTACGTCCGGTTCCCGCTGGTCGAAGCCGACTGGCAGGGCAGGCTCGACGGCCTCGAGGGTAAAAAGCTCGCCCTGGTGATCTGGACGACCACCCCGTGGACGCTGCCGGCGAACCTCGCGATCGTCGCGCACCCGAACTTCACGTACGTCGCGCTCCCGAATCCCAACGACGCAGGCGAGTACCTGATCGTCGCGAAGGAGCTCGCCGAGACGTTCGCGACCGCGATCGGAGGCGCGGAGATCACGGGTGCCATCGAGATCACGCCCGCGCAGATGGCGACGCTCGAGGGCGCGCGCTATCGCCATCCGTTCATCCCACTGCCGGAGCGAGATCACGCATCGGCCTCGCCAGTGCCCGAGTTGGTCGCGACCTCCGAGGTCGTGCGCAAGCGGCTCGCCGCGCTCGAGCGCGGCCTCGGCAACGCGAAGCCTGGCGAAGACGACATCCGCGATCTCGTGCACCGGCTGTGGTTCGCCGACTACGTGACGACCGAAGCGGGTACCGGCCTGGTGCACACCGCCCCGGGGCACGGCGCCGACGACTTCAAGACGGGTGCGCGGCTCGGCCTGCCACCGTACGCTCCGCTCGACGACTCCGCGCGCTACATCAAGGGCATCGCGCTCGTCACCGGTGATCGCACGGTCGACCTGACCGGCAAGTCGACCGACGAAGCGAACCCGATCGTGGTGGCGCACCTCGCCGAGACGGGGTTCCTCCTCAATCCGACGACTGACAAGACCAGGCACAGCTACCCGCACTGCTGGCGCTGCAAGGGACCGATCGTGTTCCGGGCGATGCCGTAGTGGTTCGCCGCGATCGATCACGAAGCGCTGCGCACCAAGGCGCTCGAAGAGATCGACGCGACGACGTGGGTGCCGCCGTGGGGACACGACCGCATCTACGCGATGATCGCGAACCGCCCGGACTGGGTGCTGTCGCGACAGCGCCTGTGGGGCACGCCGATCCCCACCTTCTACTGCAGGTCGTGCGAGACACCGATCGCGAGCGCGAAGGCGATGGAGCACGTCGCCGACATCTTCGAAAAGGAAGGTGCTGACGCGTGGTGGACCAAGTCCGTCGAGGAGCTCGTCGGTCCCGACGTGCACTGCCCGTCGTGCGGCGTCGGACCCACCATGTTCGACCGCGAGAAGGACATCGTCGATGTCTGGTTCGAGTCGGGCGTGTCGTGGCTCGCGATGCGCGGGCGCGAGAAGGACGGCAAGGACTACGCGGAGATCGATCTCTACCTCGAGGGTAGCGATCAGCATCGCGGCTGGTTCCACTCGTCGCTCCTCGCGGGCATCGGCGTGCAGGGCAAGGCGCCCTACAAGCAGGTGATCACGCACGGCTTCATCCTCGACGAGAACGGGACGCCGTACTCGAAGAGCACGATCGCGAAGGCGAAGGCCGAGGGCAAGAAGACCAGCTACATCGAGCCGGATCAGGTGATCGCGAAGAGCGGCACCGAGATGTTCCGGCTGTGGGTCGGCTCGATCGACTACCGCACCGACGTCGCGTACAGCCAGACGATCCTCGACGGGCTCGGCGAGTGGTACCGCAAGCTCCGCAACACGGCGCGGTTCCTCCTCGGCAACCTCAAGGGTTTCGATCCGGATCGCAACGACCGCTCGATGATCACGCTCGGCGTCGATCGCTACATGCTGTCGAAGCTCGACGCGTTCGTCACCAAGACGCGTGCTGCATACGAGGCGTACGAGTTCCACGTCGTCCACCGCGCGCTCGTCGAGTTCGTCACGGTCGATGTCTCGGCGTTCTACTCGGACGTCACCAAGGACCGGTTGTACTCCGACGCGGTCGCTTCGCCGGCGCGCGTCGCCGCGCAGGTCGTGCTCTACGAGTGCCTCCGCGCGATCTCCACGATCGCCGCACCGATCCTGTGCTTCACGATGGAAGACATCTGGGCGCACATGCCGCGTCGCACGGGCGACCCGGACAGCGTGCATCTCGCGGAGTTCCCGACGGCGGGCAAGCCCGATGACGCGTTGATCGCGGAGTTCGCGACGATCCTCGGGTGGCGCGAGAAGGTGACCAAGGCGCTCGAGCCGTTCCGCGCGCTGAAGAACAAGTCGGTCGATGCGATGGTCACGCTCAAGCCGCCGGCCGGAGATCATCCGGTGCTGGCGAAGTACGCGGCCGAGCTCGCGGACGTGTTCATCGTCTCCGAGGTCGCGCTCGGTTCCGGTGGTGGGGATGTGGAAGTGACCGCGCACACGGGTGCGAAGTGCGAGCGGTGCTGGAAGCACTTCGCGACGCTCGCGACCACGCCGAACGATGTTTGCGAGCGCTGTGCACAGGCCCTCGCTGGAGTGAAGTAGATGAGCGACGAGACCAAAGAACAAGCCGAGGACGAAGCGGTCGCAGAACAGTCAGCGACGCCTTCCCCCCTGACCGACGCCGACAAGGCGATGGCGAAGAAGCTGCGCCACCGTCCGAAGTGGAAGCTGTTCTGGATCGTCTCGATCATCTCGTTGGTCGCCGATCAGGCCTCCAAGATCTGGGCGCGCGCGGCACTCGACACCGAGCCCATCCGCGCCGCGAAGGACTACGTCTGCCAGATCCCCGACGACATCAGCAACCACACCTGCATCGGTGTGGCGCACCCGGTGATCGATAGCTTCTGGCACTGGCGGCTGTCGATGAACCCGGGCTCGGCGTTCGGGTTGTTCTCCGGTCAGGGCCAGGCCGGTCGGATCCTGCTGTCGATCGTCGGCATCGGTGCCGTGATCGGCATGGGCTGGATGCTCAAGAAGTCGCGCGTCGATCAGAAGGTGCTGCACTGGGCCTTGGCGCTAGTCGCCGGTGGCGCGGTCGGCAACTTGATCGATCGCATCTACTACGGCGTCGTCACCGACTTCATCCTGTGGCACTGGGGCGGCGACCGCGCGAAGGGACAGGAGCACCAGTTCCAGACCGAGTGGCCGGTGTTCAACGTCGCCGACATCGTGCTCGTCGTCGGTGTTGGCTTGATGTTCATCGACATCCAGAAAGAAGGAAAACGCGAGAAGGCGAAGAAGAAGCGTCGCCAGGAGAAGGCGAAGCAAGCGGGTCTCGTCAAAGACCTGTAGCGAGCGCCGATGCTGGGCGTGCGGACGCGCCCGGCGAATGGCTGGGCTCCCACGCATAGACTCCTCGGCCCGTGTTCGATAGGGTTGTCGTGCGATGACGAATGAGGCACGCACCCTCACCGAATCCAATCGCGGTCGCGCGGTGATCCTGGCCGTCCGTCCCGAGATCGACGGTGGTCGCTATCCGGTCAAGCGCGTGGTGGGGGAGGTGCTCGAGATCGAGGCCGACATCGTCGGCGACGGTCACGACGTGGTGCGCGCGATGCTGCTCCATCGCGATCACGAGATCGAGCTCGTGCTCGGCAAAGATGACGTATGGCGTGCGCGGATCGAAGACCTCGTGCTCGGTCGCGGGCGCTACACCGTGATCGCATGGGTCGACGCGTGGGCCACCTGGAAGCGGGGCCTCGAGCGCAAGCTCGCAGTCGGGGTTGCTGGCGAGCTCGAGCTGCTCGAGGGCGCGTTGCTGATCGATGCGGCGTACCAGCGCGGCGGTGACGTCGCGCTCCACAAGGCCGCGGAGCAGCTGCGCGGACCGGGGACGCTCGCCGAGCGCGCCGCGTTCGCGACGAGCACGGAGCTGTCGTCGCTCGTCGCCGCATATCCGGATCGCGAGCACGCGACGCGGTATCGCCACGATCTCGAGGTGCTCGTCGAGCGTCCGCTCGCGGCGTGCTCCTCCTGGTACGAGCTGTTCCCGCGATCGACGCGCAGCGACGGCGCGCACGGGACGTTTCGCGACGTCGAGGCGCGGTTGCCGTACGTCGCGGAGCTCGGCTTCGACATCCTCTATCTGCCGCCGATCCATCCGATCGGTCACGCGTTTCGCAAGGGACCGGAGAACTCGCCGACCGCCGGTCCTCGAGATCCGGGGAGCCCGTGGGCGATCGGTGCGGCGGCGGGTGGTCACACGGCCGTGCACCCGGAGCTCGGCACGCTCGCGGACTTCGATCATCTGCTCGCGGCCGCACGGGGCAACCAGATCGAGCTCGCGCTCGACATCGCGTTTCAGGCGTCTCCCGATCACCCGTGGGTCAAGGAGCATCCAGGGTGGTTCAAGTCGCGACCCGATGGATCGATCCAGTACGCGGAGAATCCGCCGAAGAAGTACCAGGACGTCTACCCGTTCGACTTCGAGTGCGCGGACTGGAGAGCCTTGTGGCAGGCGCTGCGCGATGTGTTCATGTTCTGGTGTGCGCGCGGCGTTCGCGTGTTCCGCGTCGACAACCCGCACACCAAACCGATCCCGTTCTGGGAGTGGTGCCTGCGCGAGGTACAAGATCGCTATCCCGACACGGTGTTCCTCGCCGAGGCCTTCACCCGTCCGAATCTGATGAACGCGCTCGCGAAGAGCGGGTTCTCGCAGTCATACACGTACTTCACGTGGCGGACGACGAAGGTCGAGCTCGAGACCTATGGACGCGAGCTGGCTCTCACCGCGGATTTTCTCCGGCCCAACTTCTGGCCGACCACGCCGGACATCTTTCCCGAGCACCTCGTCCATGGCGGGCGGGCGATCTTCGAGCTGCGCGTCGTGCTCGCGGCGACGATGGTGGCGAGCTACGGGATCTACGGCCCGTCGTACGAGCTCGGCGAGCACGAGCCGCGGCCGGGGATCGAGGAGCTCGCGCGCAACGAGAAGTATCAGATCCGCACCTGGGACCTCGACCAGCCGGGCTCGCTGCGGCACGTGATCGCGCGGATCAACAAGATCCGTCGCGAGCATCCGGCGCTCCACCGCAATCGCTCGCTGCAGTTTCATCCGACCGATAACGAATTCGTGCTGTGTTACTCGAAGCAGACGGCACAGGATCTGATCGTCGTCGTCGTCAACCTCGATCCGCATCACATCCATCGCGCGTGGATCGATCTCGATCTGGAGGCGCTCGCGCTGCCCACCGACGCGAGCTTCCAGGTCCACGATCTGCTGGGCGATGCTCGCTACCAGTGGCGCGGCGGCAAGAACTTCGTCGAGCTCGATCCGAACCAAGCCCCCGCGCAGATCTTCGAGATCCGGCGCTTCGTCCGCAGTGAGAACCAGTTCGAGTACTTCTTGTAAAACCAACGTGCCAACAATGAGTGAAATCCAACAAGAGCTTGCCGATGATCCGCTGTGGTTCAAAGACGCGATCATCTACGAGATCCACATTCGCGCGTTCCAGGATTCCACCAACGATGGAATCGGCGACATCGTCGGCCTGATCTCGCGGCTCGATTACCTCGCCGATCTCGGCGTCACCGCGATCTGGCTGCTGCCGTTCTATCCCTCGCCGCTGCGCGACGGCGGCTACGACATCGCCGACTACACCAACGTTCACGACAACTACGGCACGCGCGACGACGTGCGGCGGTTGCTCGCCGAGGCGCATCGCCGCGGCATCCGCGTGATCACCGAGCTGGTACTCAATCACACGTCGTCGGAGCACCCGTGGTTTCAGGCCGCGCGCCGCGCCGAGCCAGGCAGCCCCGAGCGCGACTTCTACGTGTGGAGTGATTCACCGGCGAAGTACGAGGACACGCGCATCATCTTCAAGGACTTCGAGACATCGAACTGGGCCTGGGATCCCGTCGCGAAGGCGTACTACTGGCACCGGTTCTATGCGCACCAGCCGGATCTGAACTTCGACAATCCCGCGGTGCACGAAGCGCTGTTTCGCGTGATCGACTTCTGGATGGAGATGGGCGTCGACGGCGTCCGCCTCGATGCCGTGCCGTACCTGTTCGAACGCGAGGGCACGAGCTGCGAGAACCTGCCGGAGACGCACGCCTTCCTCAAGAAGCTCCGCGCGCACATCGACGGCAAGTTCAAGAACCGGATGCTGCTCGCCGAGGCGAACCAGTGGCCCGCCGACGCCGCCGCGTACTTCGGCGACGGCGACGAGTGCCAGATGAACTTTCACTTTCCGCTGATGCCGCGGATGTTCATGGCGATCGAGACCGAGGACTCGTTCCCGATCGTCAACATCCTCAAGCGGACGCCGAAGATTCCCGACTCGTGTCAGTGGGCGACGTTCTTGCGCAATCACGACGAGCTGACCCTGGAGATGGTGACCGACGAGGATCGCGACACGATGTATCGCGGCTACGCGGCGGAGCGCGCGGCTCGCATCAACCTCGGCATTCGTCGCCGGCTCGCTCCGCTGCTCGGTGTGCGCCGCAAGATCGAGCTGATGAACGCGCTGCTCCTGTCGTTGCCCGGCACGCCGGTGCTGTATTACGGCGACGAGATCGGGATGGGTGACAACATCTATCTCGGTGATCGCGACGGTGTGCGGACGCCGATGCAGTGGAGCAGCGATCGCAACGGCGGCTTCTCCAAGGCGAACCCGCAGAAGCTGTATCTGCCGCTGACCATCGACCCCGACTATCACTACGAGGCGGTCAACGTCGAAGCGCAGCAGCGCAACACCAGCTCGCTGCTGTGGTGGACGAAGCGCTTGCTCGCGAAGCGAAAGGAGTACCGGCTGTTCGGCCGCGGCTCGATCGAGTTCATCACGAGCGACAACTCGCGCGTGCTCGCGTTCGTGCGCGAGTTCGAGGGCGAAGCGGTGCTGGTCGTCGCCAACCTGTCGCGTTTCGTCCAGGGCACGCGACTCTCGCTCGAGCATCGCAAGGGCGTGGTGCCGACGGAGCTGTTCGGTCAGGTGGCGTTTCCCGCGATCACGGATTCCCCGTACTTCATGTCGCTCGGGCCCTACGACTACTACTGGTTGAGCCTGACGACGCCGAAGGAGACCGCGGCCGCGGCAGAACGCCCGACCTTGCGCGCGAAGGCGAGCTGGTCCGAGCTGCTCGCGCCGGCGCGCAGGAAAGAGCTCGCCCGCGTGCTGCTGGCGTTCGCGAGTGAGCGCCGGTGGTTCCGCAGCAAGGCGCGCACGAGGAAGAGTGTGACGATCAGCGACGTGCTCAGCTTCGAGGGCGATGCTCAGGCGCGTGTGGCAGCCGGGCGCTTCGCGATCGTGCTGTTGCAGATCGAGTTCGATACCGGGGCGGCAGAGACGTACGTGGTGCCTGTCGCGTTTGCCGAGGATGCGGAGCCGGCGGAGGCGATGCGTACCAACGCACTCGCGATCGCACGCGTCGAGCTCACCGCGGTCGATGGTCGCGGTGCGGTGATGGGCACGCTGTACGACGCGCTGTGCTCGGATGCGTTCAACACCGCGCTGTTCCAGGCGATGACCCACGGCGGCGTCGCGAAGGGGAGCGGGGAGATCGGTGGCTTCGCGTTCCTCAAGGAGCAACCGGAGGTGCTGCTGCCGCGCATGCTGCAGGCAGATTCGACCAACAGCGGCGTGTTCTACGGCGACCGCTTCATGCTCAAGCTGTTCCGCATGCTCGAGGAGGGCACCAACGCGGAGCTCGAGATCGGCCGCGCACTCTCCGAGCATCACCCCGACTATCACGGCGTGCCGAGGATCGCGGGTGCGCTCGAGTATCGGCAGGAGGGACGCGAGACGAGCACCCTCGGGACCATGTTCGAGCTCGTCCCGAACCAAGGCGACGCGTGGCAGCTCGCGCTCGACTCCGTCGATCGCTTCTTCGACCGCGTGCTCGCCGACGAGAAGCGACCGGAGAGTCCGCCGATCGCGGCGCAGTCGCTGCTGTCCGAGGCGCGAACTCCGGTCAGCGATCGAGTCGTCGACTGGATCGGCCCGTTCCTCGATCGCGTGCGACTCCTCGGACGACGGACCGCGGAGATGCACGGGCGGCTCGCGGAGATCACCGGCGACCCACTGTTCACGCCGGAGCCGTACGACATCATGCATCAACAGTCGCTGTACGGGTCGGCGATCGCGCACACGGCGCGAACGTTCGATCTGCTGCGCAGTCGGTTGTCGACGCTGGCGCCGGAGACGCGAACCCTCGCAGAGACGGTCCTGTCGCGCGAGGGGGAGCTCGACCGCGTGTTCGCCGCGATCGCCAAGCGACGGATCGATGTCGTCAAGACGCGGGTGCACGGCGACTACCACCTCGGACAGGTGCTGTGGACCGGCGATGACTTCAAGATCATCGACTTCGAGGGCGAGCCGGGGCGGCCGCTCTCGCAGCGCCGGAACAAGCGCAACCCGCTACGCGACGTCGCGGGGATGATTCGCTCGCTGCGCTACGCAGCGGCAGCGGGGCTGCGCGAAGGCCGCCATCGTGCCGAGGATGTCGCGAAGCTCGAGGTCTGGGGCCGCGCGTGGGCGACCTGGGTGTCGGCGGCGTTCCTCGATGGCTTCCTCGAGCGTGCACAGGGCTCGAAGATCGTGCCTCGCAATGATGCGGATCTCGCGCTGCTCCTCGAGTTCTTCCTGCTGGAGAAGTGCGTCTACGAGATCGGCTACGAGATCAATAACCGCCCGCAGTGGCTCGATATCCCCATGCGCGGCCTCGTGGAGTTGTTGCCGTGAAGCGAGCGAAGCGCACGTCCGCGCCGGATCCGAAGCCCACGCCCGACGTTACGGGGACGGACTCGTTGGCCTTTGGCGAGCTCGATGCGCACCTGATGCGCGAGGGCACGCATCCGCGGCTGTTCGACAAGCTCGGCTCGCACCCGACCAAGGACGGCGTTCGCTTCACGGTGTGGGCGCCCCGCGCGACGAGTGTCAGCGTGATCGGCGACTTCAACGCGTGGAATCCGATGGCGACACCGCTGCACGCGTTGCCGAACACCGGCGGGGTGTGGAGCGGCGAGGTCGCGGGCATCCAGCGCGGTGCCCTCTACAAGTTCGCGCTGCACACCAGCGGCGGGACGATCCTCAAGGCGGATCCGTTCGCGCAACGCCACGAGCGCGAGCCGAACACGGCCTCGATCGTGTGGACGCCCGAGTACACGTGGAACGACGCGGCCTGGATGGCGAGCCGCAAGGACGTCTCCGCACTCGGCGTGCCGGTGTCGATCTACGAGGTCCACCTCGGCTCGTGGATGCGCGTCCCCGAGGAGGACAATCGCTCCCTTTCCTATCGCGAGATCGCGCCGAGGCTGGTCGACTACGTCCGGAAGCTTGGCTTCACCCACGTCGAGCTGATGCCGCTCACCGAGCATCCGTTCTTCGGCTCGTGGGGCTACGAGACCACCGGGTACTTCGCGGCAACGGCACGCTACGGCACCCCCGAGGATCTGATGTTCCTCGTCGATGCGCTCCACGCCGCGGGCATCGCCGTGATCCTCGATTGGGTGCCGGCGCACTTCCCGAACGACCCGCACGGGCTCGCGACGTTCGACGGTGAAGCGCTCTACGAGCATCCCGATCGCCGCCTCGGCTTTCATCCGGAATGGAACACCATGGTGTTCGACTTCGGGAAGCAGGAGGTCCGCAGCTTCCTGCTCTCGAGCGCGCTGTACTGGCTCGAGAAGTTTCACGTCGACGGCCTGCGCGTCGACGGCGTCGCGTCGATGCTGTATCGCGACTACAGCCGCAAGGCGGGAGAGTGGATCCCGAATGCGAACGGCGGCAATCAGTACTTCGAGGCGGTCGAGCTGATCCAGCGGCTCAACGAAGCAATCGCGCGCGAGCAGCCGGCGACGGTGACGATCGCCGAGGAGTCGACGGCGTGGCCCGGCGTCACGCGCGACCAGGCGAGCGGCGGTCTCGGGTTCTCGTATAAGTGGGACATGGGCTGGATGCACGACACGCTCGCGTATCTATCGCGCGATCCGATCCATCGCCGGCACCACCACCACCAGCTGACGACGCGCGGGCTCTACGCGTGGAGCGAACACTTCGTGCTGCCGCTGTCACACGACGAGGTCGTCCACGGCAAAGGTTCGCTACTCGGCAAGTTCCCGGGTGACACGTGGCAGAAGCTCGCGACGCTGCGCTTGCTCTACGCGTACATGTACAGCCAGCGCGGCAAGAAGCTGCTGTTCATGGGGAGCGAATTCGGTCAGACGACCGAGTGGGGACACGACAGCAGCCTCGACTGGCACCTGCTCGAGGATCCCGGGCATCGCCAGATCCAGATCCTCGTCGGCGAGCTCAATCGGCTCTACAAGACGGAGAAGGCGCTGCACGAGCTCGATGCCGAGCCTGGTGGCTTTCAGTGGCTCGACGCCGACGACGCCGAGCGATCGGTGCTGGTCTACGAGCGAATCGCGCGCGACGGAGCCCGGATCGTGTGCGGGCTCAACTTCACGCCGGTGCCGCGCTTCAACTATCGGATCGGTGTCCAGGACGGTGGCGACTGGAGCGAGATCCTGAACACCGACGCGATCGATCTCGGCGGAAGCGGGCAGGGCAACTTCGGAGTCGTCCGCACGACTCCTGTCCGCGCACACGGTCGCGAGCGATCGATCAACATCACGCTGCCGCCCTTAGGCGCCGTGTGGTTGCGCCGCTAGGCGGGATGATCGCGGGTTCACGCTTTCGCCTTCACCTGTTCATTTCCTAGGGGGTCCCCATCTGCCTTAGCGCGAGATCGAGAGCGAGACGGAGATCGATCGCCGCGGAGCGAGCGAGGCGATCTGCATGCAACGCTTCGAAGTCCGCGGGGAGTCGGAGCGACCAGTTCTCGTCGGCGACGAGCCCGGGAACATTGAACCGCTCGTCGTAGCCGAACAGGTCTGCGAAGAAGATCGAGACGTTCTCGGCAGGTGACAGGAAGACCTCCGCGAGCATCGCCGACGCGAAGAAACCGGGCTGTGCGAGACGCTCGGGTTGCGCCAGCCGGAGCCTGGCGGCGAGGTGACGCGCCCAGCGCTCGCGATGCTCCGGCGCCCAGGTCTTCAGCAACGAGAACACGGGTGCGGTGTCGTGGTTGCCGAGCATCACCCAGTCGTTGCGGGCGGCGTTCTCGGCGCGATAGACGTCGGACGGGTTCTCGGGATCTGCTTTCTGCGTGATCCGCCAGCGGCCGAGCGCGTGCTTCGCGATCACGTCGCCGAGGGGTCGCGGCATCGTGCTCAGGACCTCGCAGCTGAGATCGTCGATGGCGCGACCCTGCCGGCGCGCGCTGTCGACCAGGATGTCGAACAACGTCGCGAACCGATCGACCTGCGATGCCTCGAGCGAGGTCACCCAACGATCGCCGTAGCGCGGTTGCGTGGGGTCGATCTGATCGGCTCGCACGATCGCGAACCGTGCGAGCCGATCCGGAGATTCGAACAACCGCGTGCCGCTGCGCACGGCCTCCGCCGGTGGCTCGTCGGCACGATAGACCCACGGGCAGATCAGGCCGTGCGGATGATCGATGCGCAGGCTGTCGTACTCTGCGAACGCTTTGTCAGCGCGCATCGTGACCAGCTCGCGTACCCGACCGCCGTATTGATCCGGGTCGAGGACCGGATAGTTCCACGGTTGTCCCTCCGGGTTGGTGCGGCTCGGCGGTGCGCCCATCCGATAGTCGCGCAAGAACGTGGCGGCGTACGCCCACGCATCGCGATCGGCGTAGCCGACCTGGAGATCGCCGTAGAGCAGCAGCGGGCACGACGCACGCAACCTCGCATGCTCTGCATGGACGAGGAACTGTCCGAAGGCGTAGCGGTCGATCACGTGGGCGTAGTGCTCGGCGAGCCCGCGCGCTTGTTCGATGTCTCGCAGGTGCGCGGGCCAGTCGCGAAACCCGTGGTGGTCGTGGTCGGCGGAGATCGCGGCATACAAGGCGTCGCTGTCGAGCCATCCCGCGTTCGCGGTGCGAAACTCGGCAAGCTGATCGCGGAGGTCAGGTCGCGCGTCGAGTGCGTCGTGCGCCGCGGTGACGAGTGCGTGGATCGCGTCGTACGCGTGTCGGTGATCGGCGGTTCGAGATGGCTTGACGTAGCGATCGATCGCCGCGCCATCCACTAGTCCTTCAAACGCGCCGCCCGGGCGCAGCGACTGCAGCGAGATGTTTCCCAGGTGGCGCGAGAAGATCGTGCTGTCGTACGGCGATGGATTGTCGCGCGAGGTCTGGCCCTGGGGGCCGAGCTGGATCCCGGTGAAGCCGAGCGATGCAGCGTACGCGTAGAGCCGCTGCGCTGCGCGCGTCGCCGGCGAGCCTCGACCGAGATCCTCATCCGCGTCGGAGGGAAAGCTGACGTCGTGGATCGCCAGCAGCATCCGCTTGACCCCGAGCCTCGCGAGGTCGCCGGCGATAGACGTCACCGTTCATCGGTATCACGACCGGGTCAGGGTGGTGACGTACGGCGGGAATATGCCGGCGCGAGGCAGCGGTCTAGCGCCCGATGCAGCCGCCTCGTCGCGTGGTGATCTTCGTTGCGATCTTGCTGGGGACGCTGGCGTTCGATCAGGGCAGCAAGGCATGGGCGAAGACCCTGCCGGTCCAACCGGCAACTTGCAGCACCGCGGAGCTCGCGGCACATCGCTGCCATGGCGTGCCTCAGACGGTCGTCGAAGGCTTCTGGGACTGGGAGCTCGCGCTCAACGATGGCGCGGCGTTCTCGAACCTACGAGGCCAGCAGCTCGTGCTGTCGCTGATCGCGGTGAGCGCCCTGGTCATGCTGGTGCTGATGGCACGCCGAACCACGCCGGAGCAGCGCCTCCAGCGTGCCGCCTACGCGATGATCGCAGGCGGGGCGCTCGGGAACCTGGTCGATCGCGTGCGCGACGGCGCGGTGACCGACTTCGTGCACTGGAAGGTCGGCTCCCACGAGTGGCCGATCTTCAACGTCGCGGATGTCGCGCTCGTGATCGGGGTCGCGGTCCTGCTGCTGGAAAGTATCGCCGCACGGAGGCGACCAAGTACACTAGCGGCATGAGGCTCGCGGTTGTCGCCCTGCTGCTGATCGGCTGCAAAGAACCGAAGGACTTCGATCCGGTCGGCGGCGGTGGACCCGGCGGGGTGACCGGCCTGACCGATGCGCCGAGAGACTCCGAAACCGACGCGCCGACCGACGCGACCCTGGTGACTGGTCGCGTGTGCGTGGTGCAGGATCTCCGCAAGCTCACCGTCTGTGACGCCACCAACGCGGACGACATCACGGTCCAGATCGGCACGGCGCAAGCCACTACCGCCACAGCGAACGGCACGTTCATGATCGATCTGCCCTCGGGTACGGGGTTGACCTGGAACGTCTCCCATCCCGACTTCATGACGGCGATCTCGCAGCTCGGGACCTCGTTCACGCTGAACACGATCCGGACCACCGACTACGCCAACCTGCTGAGCGATAACGGCATCATCCTGACCGGCGGGCAATCGTCGTCGGTGGTCGTTCAGGTGCTCGACACCAACGACGCGCCCCTGGTGGGTGCGACGGCAGCGACGTCACCGGGTGCGCAGTTCCAGACCCGCTACGACGGTAACAGCGCGGCGACCTGGGATCAGGACTCGACCGGTGCCTTCGGCGTCGCCTGGCTCCCGGGGACCACCGGGACAAGCACGCAGCTGACGGTGACTCCGCCGTCGGGCGGCGGCTCGCCGGTGACCCTGACCATCCCGCTCGTGCCGGACGCGATCACGTTCGCGACGGTCTCGTTCTGAGCTGATCGAGTCGGGCGAGGGCGGCGACCCATCCGCCGACCTTGGTCTCGGTCTCGGCGAGCTCGGCAGCAGGCTCCGAGTCCGCGACGATGCCGCCGCCGACGTGGACTCGCAGCTCGCCGCCGACGACGACGCCGATCCGGATCGCTATCGCGAGCTCGAGCGAACCGGGGCCGAAGTAGCCGAGCGCGCCGCAGTACGGACCGCGCCGCACCGGCTCGAGCTCGTCGATCAACTCCATCGCGCGGACCTTCGGCGCGCCGGTGATCGAGCCGCCGGGGAAGGTCGCACGCAGGAGCTGGGCGTGGGTGGTGCCGGGCAGCAGCTTGGCGCTGACGCGCGACACCTTGTGGTAGAGACCCGGGAGCTCGACGATGTAACCGAGATCGTCGACGGTGACGCTACCTGTCTCGGCGATCCGACCGAGGTCGTTGCGCTCGAGGTCGACGATCATCAGGTGCTCGGCGGCGTCTTTCTCCGATGCGGCAAGCTCCGCCGCACCCTCGGGAGAGCGGGGACGCGTGCCCTTGATCGGCCTGGTCTCGATCCGATCGCCGACGAGCCCGAGGAAGCGCTCGGGCGAGCCCGACAGGATCGAGACGCCGTCGGCCTCGAGCAGCGCACCGTACGGAGAAGGTGCCGCATCGTGCAACGCGCGATACAGCGCGAGCAGATCGCCGGGCGCGGAGATCCGCGCGACGTGCCGGCGGGCGAGGTTGACTTGATAGACGTCGCCGGCGGCGAGGTAGTCGCGAACCTTGTCGATCCGCGCCATGTGATGTGCGGCATCGTCGTCCGCGATCAGCGGGCCGATGCTCGGAGGTAGCGTCGGAACGGGTGCGGTGGCGAGGCGCGCCGCGAGCCGCTCACGCGCGGCAGGATCGGGACCGACGATCTCCATCTCGTCCCCACGCGATCCATCTCCGCGTCGCTCCGCGACGCTGCGCGCCCCGGCGGAGCCCGGGCTCGCGAATCGCGCGATCGCCCCGTACGCGGCGAGCCAGAGATCCGGGCAGTCGCGACCCACCTGCGAACCGCCCGGCAGCTTCTCGATCACGTGCGCGAGGTCGTACCCGAGGTAGCCGAGCACGCGCGGTTCCGGCAGCCCACCGCGCGGCTCGAGCGAGCAGTCGTGTGCGCGGAGAAAGGCGTCGAGCGCGTCGATCGGATCCGCGGTGAACCGTCGCGCCGGGTTGCCATCGGCGTCGAGCTCGAGGAGCGAGCGACCGCGCGCGATCAACGTCGCACTCGGCTCGGCGGCGACGAACGACCAGCGGCCGAGGCCATCGTCGTCGCGACCGCTGTGGAGCACCACGCGACCGCGGCATCCGGCGAGGCGCGCGGCCGCGTCGATCGGAGACAACATCGACTAGAAGGTCTCGTCGTCGGGCGGCGGCTTGACCGCGGCCTCGGCGGCGTCGGCTGCCGCGTTGAACGCAGACAGATCGGCGGCGAAGTCGGCGACCTCGGGGGCGACCTCGCTGGGCTCGGGTGGCTCGGGGGGTGGAAGGGGCGCGGGCTCCGGCGGTTCGCTCACGGTGGTCACGGGCACGAGCGCCGCGACAGCAACCCCGGCGGGCTCGCGCGCTGGCTCGACGAGGACGATGCCTTCACCGGTGCACTCGACGCACGTGGTGCCGAGCGGACCGCCTTCGGGCGGCACGACGGCGCGCGGGATCACGCGCCCGATCCAGCCGGCGAGGCGCGACGCATCGACGAACACGAGGCCCGACGCCGGCAGCTTGACGCGCACGAGCGGGCGAGCCATCCGCACCGCGAGCGCACCGTCGCCGCGAAACTGCATGACGTGCAGCTTGCCGCGAAGGCCCGGGACGTTGCCGTTCTCCCAGCGCAGCGTCGATTCGAACGCGAACACCAGATCCTCGCGGAGATAGAGGATGTCGTCGTCGAGGTGCACCGCGGTGAAGCGCTCGTCCTTCGGCGGCACCGCGATCAGGTAACCCTTGCCGGAGACCACGTGCATCGGCGCGCCGAACGAGTCCTCGGTCTGGTGACCGCGCGAGCGCCGCGTCGCCTTCTCGTACGTCAGCTCGCCGCCCGTGACGTGGACCCCTTCGAGTCGCGTCAGCACGCGATCGGTGACGCGGATCAGCAACGAGCCGTTGAGGGCGATCTCGAACGATTCGCTGCTGTCGTCGGGACGGATCAGGTCCTCGGTGGCGAGCTCCGACAGCGGGCGCGCGGCATAGGCACCCGACGTGGTGCGCGCTGCAGTGGTCGAGGCCGGGACGACAGCGGCGACGGCTTGCTGTAACCGCGAGATCGCAGACCGCGCCATCTCGGCCGCGGGGGAGGCTGCGTGCGCGGCGAGCGCTGCTGCGTTGGTCTGCTGGAGCTCGGCGAGGTCGTGCTTGCCGAGGACGAAGCGCTGCGAGGTCGACATGTCGATCGGGGAGGCTTGTTCGGTCGGGAGTAGAATCTCCGGCGACGACAGCTCCGGCTTGATCAGCTGGATCGATCCGGAGCCCGACATGTTGATCGCGATCGCCGACGACGATCCGAGCGATTCCTTGGACTCGGACTTCTCCGCCTTCTTCGGCGGCGCGCTCGGCGGTTTGGTGCGCGGTTCCGACTTGGTGCGTGCGAGTACGGGGGCCGATCCCGAACCCTTGACCGGATCGATCGGGCCGCCTGGAGGACGACCGAGCTGCGCGAGGATGCCGTCGCGCTCGGCCTGCGTCAGGTTGACTTCGATCTCGGTGGCGAGCTCGTTCTGCCCGGCCATCAGGAAGGAGCGGAACGCTTCGGCGTAGCGACCGGCGCGCGCATAGGCGAGCCCGAGGTAACTGACGGCGCGGCCCTGACTCGGATCGAGCGAACGGCTGGCTTCGAGGGAGCCGATCGCGCGCTCGGCATCACCGAGCTTGAGATAGACGAGCCCGAGGTTCAGGCGGTGTGACGCGTCCGTCGGTGCGAGCTCGACGAGCTCCTCGTAGATCGGCCGTGCGTGGTCGAGCTCGTTGCCGCGAAAGTACGTGAGGCCGAGCAAGGCCATCACCTTCTGGTTCTCGGGATCGAGATCGAGCGCGGTGCGAAACGCCTGCTGCGCGTCGGGCAGCTTGCCCTGCTTCAACAGCTCGCTCCCTCGCACGATCGCCTGATCGATGGCTTCACGATCGCGCGCAGGTGTCACCACGGCCCATGATTGAACCGCAAAGCGCGCGGTTTGTCACAATGCTGGTGCGGCGAATCGCTGGACGGTCAGTGCGCCATCGCCACCGACGACAACCACGATCGTGCCATCGAGATCGGTACGCGCGACCTCGGCTCCGACGGCGGCGAGTCGCGCGAGCACGGCGGGTGATGGAAACCGGAACGTGTTGCCGCGGCCACACGAGATCACCGCGAGCGTGGGGTGGGTCGCGGCGATCAACGCCTCGGACGAGCTGGTCGGACTGCCGTGGTGCGCGATCTTGAGGACGTCGACGTGGGTCAACCCCGTCGCGAGCAACTGCTCTTCTCCTTCGGCCTCGATGTCACCGGTGAACAGGATCGTGCGACCGGCGAACCTCACCGCGATCACCAGCGAGTTGTCGTTGACCGAGCGAACAGGATCGGCGGCGAGCTCGACCGGTGCGCCCGCGGATCGCTGAAACCGCGGTGCGAGCGCGACCACCTCGGCGCCGCCGCGGTGCAGCCCGACGCCGAGCGCGGGATGTCCGAGCTTCGTACCCTGCTGCTCGAGCTGGGCGACGAGCTCGCGAAACTGCGACGTGCCATCGCTCTCCGGCTCGGGCGCGAACCACAGCTCGCGGATCGGTACGCCCAGTCCCGCGAGCCCGAGGTAGTGATCGGGGTGCGGGTGGGAGATGATCGCGAGGTCGATGTGATCGTGGCCGTACGCGGCGAGCACGCGCGCGATCGTGCGACCGGGGCGTGCCCCCGCGATCGGGTCGCGCGCATTCGCGTGGCCACCCGCGTCGATCAAGACCACCCCCCCACCGGGGAGCTCGACGATCGCGCCATCACCCTGGCCGACGTCGACGAACGTGACCCGGAGTGCCTCTTCAGGTGGCGGCTCTCGACCGAGTGACCACCCGAGGCACAGCGCGATCCATCCGGCCGGTCGCGGCAGCTTCCTCGCGGCGAGGGCGAGCGTCGTCGCGACCAGCCCGCCGAGCAGGAGCGGGCTCGCGAGCGCGATCGACCCGACGGGGGAGATCTCGGAGAGCACGGCGGTGAGCGAATCGACGACACCGACAAGCCACGACGAGACCGCGATCGCGGGACCGAGGTCGAGCACCAGGCCGGCGAGGGACAGTGGCAGCGCGATCAATTCGACGAGCGGCGTCAAGATCAGATTTCCGATCACGCCGCCGGCGGTGACCTGGTGAAAATGAAACGCGGTGATGGGCGCAGTGACCAGGGACACCCACGCCGAGGTCGCGAGCTGACGGAGCAGCCAACCGCGAAGGCCCGGTCGGCGCACGCCACCTTGCCGGAGCGCCAGCATCAGCGCGGCCGCGAACGACAGCTGGAACGCCGGATCGAACAGATCGCCGGGTCGCCAGATCAGGATCGCGAGCGCGGCCACCGCCAGCGCATCGACGAGTCGCGCCGGGCGATCGAGCATCGCGCCCGCGAACATCACCCCGACGACGAGGAGCGCGCGCAACGTCGCGAGCTGGGCACCGGTGATCATCGTGTAGATCACGGCGAGCACGAACGCGATCGGGGCTGCCCATCGCGCCGGATGCGAGTCCCCACGCAGCGCGGCGACGAGGCGGCGAAGCAGGGCATAGAGCAGCCCGGCGACGACGGCGAGATGCAGTCCCGAGACGCTGAGCACGTGGTAGATGCCGACGGCACGCCACCGCTGATCGAGCTCGGGTGGAATCGCGCTGCGATCGCCGATGGCGATCCCTCGAAGCGCCGCGCGACCCATCTCGTCCCCACCTGCATCGTCGATCTGTCTCGCCCATCCACGCTGCGTGTCACCCGCCCAGCGCCACCAGCGGTCGACGAGATCCGGCTGGTCGGCGACGCGCCGGATCACCCGCGCCGAGATCTCTCGCTCGGCACCGCGCGCGCGTGCGGCATCCGCAGGATCGACAAGGCCCGGACCGCGCGGACCGCGCGGCGTCGCCAGGTACCCCGTGACCTCGATCGTCTCGCCGGCGATCAGCGGCTCTGTCGACCACACCCAGGTCGCGGTGCCGGCGAGCAGCGCACCGGTGCCCTTCGGGGTGGTGACCACCGGTCCCGCGACCTCGCCTGTGATCCGGTCGACGACCCGGTCGTCGGTGCCGATGGTGTCGAGGCTGGTGCGCGCACCGTAGGCCACCCCGGCGCAAGCGATCGCGGGCAGGATCCACGACCCGCGGCGCATCGCGACGAAGCCGACGGCCGCGGCGAGCACCCACCGCGCCGACGGTGGCACCCCGCCACGATCTAGCTTCGGCGCGACCGCCAGTCCGAGCACGAACGCGACCGCGACGGCGAACGGACTTGTCGGGAGCTGGCGCACGGCGGGCCTGTCGCCCGTGCCTCCACAAAGTTGCGGGACAATCTCGGGTCCCACGGCTTGCCGCCGGGAGTGCAGGGACCATACGATTCCGGATCTTCATGCACCGCCTGGCGATCACGGTGTTTCTGGCGTCCGCCGCCTCTGCCCACGCCAACCCGGTGCACGGCAAGCTCGAGCTCCCGACCACGACTCCCGAGCGTCCTCCTCCGCGCGTGCGCGGCTTCGTCGAACGGGTGGAGAATCCGAAGAAGGACATCCAAGGCGTCAACGTCTTGCCGTACCTGCTGGTCGTGTTAGAGAACGACACCAGCAAGCCCGACAGCCCGGGCCAGGTGAAGTGGGAGCTCGCGGGTGACTCCTTCAACAAGCCCGTGATCGGCGCGCCCGTCGGTGCGCAAGTCGTGGTCAGGAACACCTCGCACACGGCGCGCACGCTCGTCGCGGTCGAGGACGCGAAGCTGATCGTCAACGGCCTGATCAATCCGAAGATCGGCGAGAAGTCCTTCACCGTCAGCGAGCCGAAGGTCTACACGATCACCGACACAGACGCGCCGCACCTGATCGGCAAGGTGGTCGTCGTCAACTCGCCGTACCTCGCGAATGTCGGTACCGACGGTAAGTTCGAGCTCGACGCACCCGAGGGC
>JBBQJJ010000019.1:0-39839 GCA_038325805.1 Haliangiales bacterium | reverse complement strand
CACCAGCTTGAGGTTGTATTCGATCGCCGTGATCCGTCGATCGTGATCGCGGAGTCGCTGGTTCTGATCTGCATCCGTGGACATCGCGCCATCTAGCCACAGAGTTCGCCTGTGTCGATCCTTCGACCAGGCGAATGATGGGGAACGGGGCTCGTCCTCGAGCTGGGGACCCCGAATACAATCGACCGGGTGAGCAACCGGGTTAGCCACAGAACCGAAACGCACGCACCTCGTCGAAGCGACCGGCGGCAAGTGCGCCGATCACGCCTTCGTACCTCTCTCGGGCCACAGCGCGTGACGCGGGTCGAGGTGCCTGACGTCCGCGAGGTTGATCTGCGCGACGAACGGCAATGTCGCGGCCACACGGTGCCCTTCGGCAGATCCGGCGCGCCACCGACCCGTGATTCCCCGAGCGCGAACGTTTCGGTGCGCCGCGTGCTGATCCAGAGCTCCACGTATCCCGTGTAGTCCGTTTCGAATCGGGGGTGCTCCAAAACAGAGCAGCAACTGATTCGTTGTGGTGCTGTCCGGACCGGGGTTCCGGTAACTAGCAAACATTGTTCGGCTTCCGATCTGGCCTAAAGGGTGCTCATCCCACCCTCATGACGACGACCAACGACCTGACCGTTCGCTTCCTCGGCGTGCGCGGCTCGATCCCGACGCCGGGCCCCGAGTACACCGCCGGTGGCAACACGTCCTGTGTCGAGGTCTGCGCTGGCGACACGCGGATCATCATCGATGCTGGCAGCGGCCTGCGTACCCTCGGCAACGAGCGGATGGCGAAGGGCCCGCGGCACTCGACGATCCTGCTTTCCCACCTGCACTGGGATCACGTGTGCGGCCTGCCGTTCTTCACGCCGATCTATGTGCCGGGTCACCGCGTCGAGATCGCGAGTGGTCCGAACGGCGTGATGTCCCACGACGAGGCGATCCGCTCGCTGTTCAAGGCGCCGTTCTTCCCGGTCGGCTTCGACGCCCTCGGCGGCCAGGTGACGACGCGCGAGCTGCGCGCCAACGACAAGCTGCAGATCGGCGACATCACCGTGACCATGGCGAAGCTCAACCATCCCGATCCGGTGTTCGGGTTCCGCCTCGAGCACGGCGGTCACTCGATCGTGTACGCGACCGATACGGAGCACTTCTCGTGCGTCGATCCGACGCTCAAGAAGCTCGCCGCCGGTGCGGACATCCTGATCTACGACTCGCAGTACACGCCCGAGGAGTATCCCGCGAAGGTGGGGTGGGGGCACTCGACGTGGCAGGCGGGCGCGGAGCTCGCGCGTGCCGCGGGTGTGCCGCAGCTCGTGCTGTTCCATCACGATCCGGGTCGCACCGACGCGCAGCTCGCCGAGATCGAGCGGACGGCGCAGGCGCACTTGCACGGTACCGTCGCGGCACGTGAAGGCATGGTGTTGTGCGCGCGCGATGCGGAGCGCGCCGCGGCCGCATGAGCCTGCAGCTTCACAACGACCGTGCGATGCTGGTCCCTCGGATGAGCGAGCACGAGCAGAGATTCGAGCTACTGGCCGATCTCGGCGCGATGATCATTGGCGAGGTCGAGCTCGACGATCTGCTCGGGACGTTCGCGGCCCGCGTGGCTCGAGCGCTCGGCGCGGACGGAGCCACGCTGTGGTTGATCGATAGCCGCACGGGCGAGATCCGCTCGCGCGTCGCCACGCTCCCCGAGATCGCCGAGGTGCGGCTGCCGCCGGGTCGCGGCATCGTCGGCCATGTCGCGCAGACCGGCGAGCTGGTCAACGTCCGCGACGCGGCGAGCGATCCGCGGTGGGCGCAGGATGTTGCCGACCGGATCGGCTACCGCGCGAAGTCGATCCTGACGGCGCCGATCACGCGGCGGGATCAGATCCGCGGCGTCCTTCAGGTGATCGACAAGCAAGACGGCGCGTTCTCGCTACGCGATGAAGAATTCGTGCGCGTGCTCGCCGAGCAGATCGGCCGCGCGCTCGACTACACCACGCTGCGTGGCGGTGACGCTCCGGGCCTTGCACTGCGCGGTCGCTTCAACCACGTGATCGGCACGTCGCCGGCGATGGCAGCCGTCTACGAGATGATCGTGCGCGCGGCGCAGACCGACGCGACGGTGCTGCTCCACGGCGAGACCGGCACCGGCAAGGGCCTGCTCGCGCGCGCGATCCACGTCAACTCGGCGCGCCGCGACGCTCCGTTCGTCCACGTCGATTGCACCACGCTACCGGCCGCGCTCGTCGAGAGCGAGCTGTTCGGTCACGAGCGCGGCGCGTACACCGGCGCCGATTCGCGAGTCATCGGCAAGGTCGAAGCGGCGGCGGGCGGAACGCTGTTCCTCGACGAGATCGGAGAGCTGCCGCTCCCCTTGCAGGGCAAGCTGTTGCGGTTCGTCCAGGAGCGCGTGTTCGAGCGCGTCGGTGGTCGCGAGACGCATACGGCCGACGTCCGGATCGTCGCCGCGACCAACCGCGATCTCGGCGCGATGGCGGCGAAGGGCGAGTTTCGGAGCGATCTCTACTTCCGGCTGCGGGTCGTCGAGATCGAGATCCCGTCGCTGCGTGCGCGCGGTGCCGACGACATCGTCGAGCTCGCGAACCACTTCGTCGAGCAGCTGTCGCGGCGCTACCGGAAAGGTCCGCTGCGACTGTCGAGCACCGTCACGCCGGTGATCTCGGCGTACGCGTGGCCGGGCAACGTGCGCGAGCTCGAGAACACGATCGAGCGCGCCGTCGTGCTGTGCAACGGCCTGAAGATCACCGTCGATGATCTGCGCCTCGAGCAACCGCGCACGACCACGTTCTCGGCGGTCGATTCGATGATCAGCATCCCCGTGATGACGGCTCCGCCCTCCGAGCACGAGATCAGCCTCCCCGCGAACCTCGAGCTCGAGGAGGTCGAGCGCCGCTACGCGAAGGCAGTGCTCGATCGCGAGGGTGGCAATCAATCCGCGGCTGCACGAGCGCTCGGCATCTCGCGCAACAAGCTCGCGCGCCTGCTGAAGTAGAGCTCGGTGACGGCGCTTCGCGCGACTTCTAACGTGAGCCGAGCGCGCCGTTGGTTGGCGGCGCCGTCGGCGGACCGTTCTGCAGCGGTGGCGGCTTCGGTAGCGGCTCGGCCTTGCGATACAGATCGATCGCGAACGTGCCCATGAATCGAGTCCCGAGCGCCGGGATGTCGTCTTGTCCGGGCGGCGTCGCGAACAGGACGCCCATCTGGAACCGCACGCGGCCGATATTCAGCCCGCCGCCGAGCTCGAACACGCCGTACGCTCGCGTGAACCCGGTGCCGGTATCGATGCCACGGGAGTCTTCGACGCTCTCGGAGTACAGCGAGACGCCGACACCGGCGCGACCATGCAAGGTCTTGCTGCCGAACGTACGCGCACCGATCAGGAACAATGCCTCGCTGCCCGACACGGTGATGTTGTTGATGAAGTCCTCCTTCTTGCCGTGAAACATGTACTCGGCGCGCGTGGCCAGGCCCATCGAGCTACCGAGCTTCTTCTCGTAGATCGCGGTGAAGCCCGAGCCACCGCCCGACGAGCCACCTGCGGCTTCGTTTTCGCGCGCGGGGTCGCCGACAAGGATCGACAGCCCGACAGAGAAGTACGCGCTGAAGTCCGGCGTGGGAGGCCTCGGCACCGGCATGTAGAGCTGCCCGAGCGGGCGCCCGCCACCCGGGTTCGGTCGGAAGCCCGGGTTCGGGTTGAGCCGCGCGTTGCCGCGGATCGGGATCACCACGACGCCCTGCGATCCGGCGGCGACCTCGGCGACCACCTCGAGCTTGGTGCCGTCATCGATCTGCGCGATCAGCACCTGCCGGCCCGGCGCGACCGCCGTCCACTGCGTGAGTGGTTGCGAGAGATCACCTTCACCCTCGCGCTTGACCGCGACCACGCGCTGCGGCGACACGCCCTGCGGCAGGCGCAGCCAGACGAACCCGATCTTCGCGCGTAGCTCGCCGAGCTTGTACTTGATGCGCTCCTGACGCGAGCTGACCTCGGGGTCCTTGGGAGTCGCCTGGACCTCGGCAGCGGACAGCCGCTGCGCCGTGACCATCGTGTCGTACGCGAGTGCGATCTGGTTCAGCGCTTCGACGGCCTGCGCATAGCCGAGATAGCTTCGCGCGGAGGGCTCGGCGGCGATCGCCGCGGCGAACTTCTTCGCAGCCTCCTCGTAGTTCTTCTCGAGGAACAGCGTGACGCCTTCCTCGTGCAGCACGCAGCTCGCGCGCTTGTCGGGACAGGCCGCCGACGCAACCTTCGCCGCGAGGATGATGCACACGAGAGTCGCAAGCCGCACGGCCGGAGCATGAGCCGGCGGGTGCAAGGATTCAAGTGATCGTCGCCGAGGCTGGGGATGATCGCTGGGGATGATCGTCACAGACCGCAGCGCGGATCGTTCGGCGCGCACGGCTGCTTGTCGGGAGGCTTCGGCTTGGGTGGATCGACGACGGGCGGTTTGGGATCGACCTTCGTGTAGTCCGGCGGCTCGACCGGATTTCGCGGATCCTTCTTCGGCGGCTTGGGCGGCTTGGACGGCCTGCGAACCTTGGGATCGATCTTCGGCTCGGGCTTGGAGTCGACGACCTTGGGCTCGGGTTCGGGCTTCGCCTCGGGCTTCGGCTCCGGTTGTTCGTGCTTCGCTTCGATCGTTTGCTCGGGCGGCGGCGGCGGATCTTTCTTCTCGACGGTTTTCGGATTCTCGGGCGGTGCGGGCGGCTCTGCCATGGGCGCCTTCGCCGCGGCTTCATTGCCGTTGCCCTTGCCGACGAGGATGCCGACGCCGATCCCGAGCGCGACTGTGGCGATGCCCGCCGTCAGCCACACCCACTTCTTGCTCTTCGACGGGATCCGCGTGCCCGTCTCGCCCGAGGCCAGCGACGTGGTGCTGGTCATCCCGACCGAGTTTGTCTGGTTGGTCAGCGGACGATTGCCCGAGGTGTACGCCGAGTACCCCGCCGTGCCCGGCGCCATCGTGGCTTGCGAGCCGAGCAGCTGCGACGCTTCGAGGCCGACCAGCGTGGGCGGCACCACTTGTGCGGAGTGCGACGAGTACGAGTACGAACCGCGAACCATGTCCGCGGCGACGGACCCGCCCGGGAACAGCGGCGCGAGTGCTTGCGCGAGCTCGGAGACGCTCTGGAACCGACGCTCGCGTTCCTTCTCGAGGCACTTGTCGATGATCGGGATGATCGATTGCGGCATGTTGACCGGCCGCTCGTGCGCATCGGTGACGATCGCCAGAGACAGCGCGGTCAGCGTGTTGCCGGAGAACGGTTGGTTGCCGGTGATCAGCTCGTAGAGCGTGACCCCGAGCGACCAGATATCGGAGCGCGCATCGACATCCCGCGCGCCCTTGAGCTGCTCGGGAGACATGTAGCTCGGCGAGCCCATCACCGACTGGGTGCTGGTGAGGCGTGGATCGATCGAGCCGCTCGCCGCGGTGGCGATGCCGAAATCGAGGACCTTGACCAGGGCGCTGCCGTTGGGGCGCGCGGTGACGAACAGGTTCGCGGGCTTGATGTCGCGGTGAACCATGCCGACGCTGTGCGCTTCGGCGAGGCCTTCGCACGCCTGGATCACGTAGTCGATGGCCTGGTGCGCGGGCACCGGACCCTGCTTGAGACGGCTGCCGAGATCGGTGCCGTGCAGCATCTCCATCACCATGAACGGCTCGCCCGTCGGCAGCGTGCCGACGTCGATCACCTTGATGACGTGCTCGCTGCGGAGCATGCCCATCGCCTGCGCTTCGCGCTTGAAGCGCTTCGGCACCTCTTCCGACGACAGCGCCTCGCGGCGGAGGATCTTGATCGCGACCGTGTTCCCGATCTCGAGGTGCGAGGCTGCGAACACCACGCCCATACCGCCTTCACCGAGTAGGGTCTCGATGCGGTATTTGCCGCCGATGACGTCGCCTGGCCTCACGACGAGGACAATAGCACTACGCATCGTCGATCTCTGTGGTTTTAGCCGACCGGTTCGGCCATTAGCGGTGATGCATGGAAAACTGAGGCGAGCCTGGCAACGTCGTCGTGGACGGGGCATCGGACTGCAACGAAAACCGGATGCTTGCGCGTCGTCGTCGAGCGCTCGTCGCGAGCGATGCCACGCGGTCTCATACCGTTGCAAGCCGGTGTTATGGAAGCGCACCCAATTTGCACCGGTGTGACACGGCGGGATAGGGTCGCCGGATGCGCGCGGCCGTGTTGATTTTGGCGATCCTTGCCACTCCGCAGATCGCGTCTGCCGACGACGAGCGCGGCTCCGATAAGGGAACGTTCGGCGTCGGGCTCTACATCGGCGAGCCCACCGGCATCTGCGCGAAGCTCTATCTCAAGGACGATCAGGCGATCCAAGCCGCGGTCGGCGGCGCGTTCATCGGCGGCGGGTTCCAGGTCCACGCCGACTACGTGTTCCATCCGTACATCCTGCAGACCCGCGAGAGCTTCGTGCTCGCGACGTACGTTGGACCCGGCGTTCGCTTCATCCAGTACTCGAACGGTCGCGAAGCGAGCTTCGTCGCGTTCGGCCTCCGCGCCACCGGCGGCCTGTTGTTCGACTTCAAGAGCATCCCGCTCGACGCATTCCTCGAGGTCTCCGGCGTGCTCGAGTACGCGTTCGAGGATGGCGAAGGCGCGGGGCTCGCACTCAACGCGGGTGCCGGTGTGCGCTACTACTTCTGACGTTCGAGGAGCTCGGAGCTGCGACCCGTCTGGAGCGAAGTGCTCGGGCACTTGTGCTAAGAACGGGCGCTGATGCCGACGAAGGCGCCACCGAAGGGGACGAAGGACGATGGGCAGGCGCGCGGTGACCGCAGCAAGCGGCTGCTCGATGTCGTGATGATCCTGCTCGGCGCGCGGACGCCGGTGACGTATCGCGAGATCCGCGAACAGTTCCCCGCGTACCAGACGCTCAACGCCGAGGCCGGCTTGCGGGCGTTCGAGCGCGACAAGGCGGATCTGCTCGAGCTCGGCGTTCCGATCCGGTACGTCACGCCCGACGAGGACGACTCCCTCGAGGACGGCGGCTACGTGATCGATCTCAAGCGGTTCAAGATGCCGGAGGTCCGGCTGACCGCCGACGAGATCAGCGCGCTCGTGCTCGCCGCGTCGGTCGCGCACGCGATGCCCGGTGGTGCGTATCCGAAGATCGTCGATCTCGCGCTCAAGAAGCTCGCGTTCGACCTGCCCGACCTCCCCGACACGCCGACGGAGTTTCCGCGCCGCGTCTCGCCCGTGCTGGTGCACTTCCCCGAGCGCAAGATCCCCACGCGACCCGGTCAGGAAGAGCCCGGCGAGGTCTACGCGACGCTCGAGTCGGCCACCCGCCTGCGCAAGCGCGTGACGATGACCTATCAAGCCGCGGCCACGGGGATGACCAGCAAGCGCGATCTCGACCCCTACGCGCTGGTCTATCGCGAGAGTGCGTGGCTCGCCGTCGGCTGGTGCCACCTGCGTAAGGAGATCCGATCGTTCCGCGTCGATCGCATCCTCCAGGCGGAGCAGGCCCCCAAGCCGAAGTCGCCGGACTTCGAGCGCCCCACCGACTTCGACATCAAGAGCTTCGCGCAGCGCTCGCCGTGGACGTTCGTGGTGGATCCTGCCGAGGAGATCCAGTTGCTGCTGTCTGCCGAAGCCGCCGAAGTGGCGAACGAGGACTTCGGTCCGACGTTCGTCAAGCGCGCCGAGGGTGAGCGCACGTTGATCACGTTCGATTGCAGCAACCTCGAGTTCGCCGCCACCCGCGTGCTCGCCGCGAAGGGCGCGATTCGCGTGACCCGCGGCGACCGCTTGCTCGTGCGGCTTCGCGAGGAGCTCGACGCGATCGCGGGCCACTATGGAGAGGGCACCGATGCGTGACGTCAGCCAGAAGCTGCGCCGGCTGCTCTACATCGTGCCGTACGTCGCGAAGCATCGCGAAGGCGTCGATGTCGACGTGCTCGCGAAGATGCTCGATGTTCCGCGCGAGGAGCTGATCGGCGACATCGAGCTGCTCTCGCAGGTCGGCCCGCCCGACGGCGATCCCGGCGAGTACCTGCTGGTCTCCGTCGACGAGGGCCGCGTGTTCGTCGACCTCGCCCACCGGCTGACGCGCCCGCTGCGGCTGACGCCCGCCGAAGGATGCTCGCTGCTGCTCGGCATCCGCGCGCTGCGCGAGAGCGGGATCGCGCCGTTCGACGAGTCGATGCAATCGGCCGAGAAGAAGCTGCTCACCGCGCTCGGTCGCGATGCGCGTGAGGCCGAGGCGCTCGCCACGGGGACCGTGGTCGCCGAACCCGATCAAGCCGTCGCCAATCACCTGCGTGCCCTCGTCACCGCGGTGCGCACGCGCGAGCGCGTCACCATCGGCTACGCCGCGATCTCGCGCGCCCAGGCCGAGACCCGCGCGATCGATCCGTACGGCATCGTCCACCACGCCGGCGAATGGTACGTCGTCGGCCACTGCCACAAGCGCGGCGACGTGCGGACGTTCCGGATCGACCGGATCGCAAACCTGGAGTCGGTCGGTGCCAAGTTCGAGATCCCGCAGGGCTTCGATCTCGAAGCGTATCGGCGCGAGCGGCTCTATGTCCCGTCGGCGGATTCGATCAACGTGCGGGTCCGTCTCGATCCGCTCGCGGTGACGCGGATCGGTGCGAACTGGCCCGTCGGTGAAGTCACGATCAACGATGACGGCTCCGCCGAGCTGCTCGTCGACTGCGATGGGTTCGAGTGGGTGACGAGCTGGGTGCTGACGCTCGGTCGGCACGCCGAGCTCCTCGCCCCCGAAGAAGCGCGCCAGGCCGTGCGTGACCGCGTCGCGAAGATCCGGGCCGAGCTCGCGTAAGCGAGCGCTTCACGTTCGAGCCTACGCGCGAAGTAGCTCGGCGAGGGTCTCGGTCACGGTCGACAGCGAGACGGGTTTGGTGAGGTGCGCATCGAAGCCGGCCTCGTGGCTCCGCTGGCGATCGTTGGGAGCACCGTAGCCGGTGAGTGCGATCAGGCGAATCTTCGGCAGCGAGCCGCGAAGTGCTGCGGCGAGCTCGTAGCCGTCCATCACGGGCAGGCCGATGTCGAGGAGCGCGGCGTCGGGTGTGAAGGTCGAGAGCAGACCGAGCGCCTCGGGTCCGCTGTGGGCGACGTGGACCGAGTGGCCTTGATCGGTCAGCAGCTCGCCCATGAGGTCGGCTGCATCGATGTTGTCGTCGACCACGAGCACGCGTGCCCTCGCGACGAGTCCTGCAGGCTTGCTGGCGGTCAACACAGGGATTGCCGTCTGGATCGACTCGACCGCCGGCAGCTCGACCACGAAGCGAGAGCCCTGCAACGCTCCGTCGCTGAACGCGCGGACATGACCGCCGTGGAGCTCGACGAGGTTGTGCACGATCGCGAGGCCCAGACCGAGTCCTCCTCGTGCACGATCGATCCCCTGCGGAATCTGAACGAAGTTATCGAACACGCGGTCGAGGAAGCCTGGCTCGATGCCGATGCCCTGATCCTCGATGGCGATGCGGACGGAGGCACCGGCACGCTGGGCTTGGATCGAGATTCGTTTGCCGGGGTCGGAATACTTCGCCGCGTTGGTCAGGAGATTTGCCATCACCTGCGCGAGTCGCGCCGGATCACCGTGAACCAGGAGTCCACTCTCCGGAACGTCGAGGATCAGTTCGCTACGACGTTGCTCGACCAGCGGACGCGACATCTCGAGCGCGCGCTGCACGATCAACCAGATCTCGACGTGTTCCTTTCGCAGCACGATCTTGCCGCTCGTGATGCGTGAGACATCGAGCAGGTCATCGACCAGGCGTTGCATGTGAGCAACCTGGCGTTCGAGCACATCCTGCACCTTCGAGCTGACACCGTCGAGGCGCAACATCTCCAGCGCGGTCACGATGGGCGCGAGTGGATTGCGCAGCTCGTGACCGAGCATCGCGAGGAACTCGTCCTTGACTCGCGTGGCGCGCTCCGCATCGAGGCGCGCGCGATCGAGCGCACGAGTCAGGACCGCGGCACGCTCCGCGGCCTCGTGGGCAATGGCGAGATCGCTTCGCGCGGACTGGTTCTCCGTCTCTGCCGCGAGGGCGACCGCAAGTAAGGGGGCGGTGACCGCGAGCTGGTCGTGGATCTCCGCGTTCGGTTCGCGCGGCCCGACCACCACGAACGCGATCCCCGTGTACGAATACGCCACCGCCGGGGTGTCCTCGAGCGCCGTCGGATACGCGACCTCGGCGCAGTGGATGCCCGGGGTCAGGGCGCGGACGAGCAGCGCGCGCCAGCCGCGGCTCGAGGGGAGTCGCGACGGAAACCCGGGAGCAGGGAGGAGCTTGCCACCCGCACCGCGATCGGGCGCGAACACGAAGACTGCGAGCGCACCGAGGTGACGCGCGAGCGAAGCAACCCCCTCGGTTCGCTGGTCAAATCCGGCAAGCGAGGCGAGCCGGCGATGTGTTGTCTCGGCCTTCACGTGGGGAACGCGAGGACGACCGCCGTGCAGTTGTGGAACCCACCGAACTGGCCGTCCGCACGAGCGATCTGCCCGTACGTGTTGCAGCCGACGACCTGGCTGCCGCCGAGTGCCGCCTGCACCGCCTCGAGCTCGAAGCCGAACATGTCCCCGAGGCGAAGCCGCGTCGCGACACAATCGAAGAACAGCGCCCCCGCGACCGGCCGGCCCTTGAGCGCGACCATCGCCGACTGCGCGGCCTGGGTCGCTGCCTCGGTCGCCGACGTCGCGGTCGCCTTCATGATGTGAACACGTGCGCCGGCGGGAAGCTCCGCAGCACAGGTGACGGCTCCCTCGGCATCGATCGAGAGCGGCACGCGGAGCCGGTGGCCGTTGGGCGTGTCGATCCCGATGATGTTGTGAAGGAAGAACGGCAGCGGCGCGCTGCGATCGAGTTTCTGATTGGTGCGCTCGGCATACTGCTCGAATGCTTCGACGGCCGGGAAGCCATCGAGACTGACCAGCCGAGCTCCGTGAACTTCCGTCACACGCAGCGGCTCGCTGCCCGGCTTCCACCCGTGCTGCACACCGATACCGAGCGGCTTCTTCGACAGGATCTCGAGCGCGACGCACGCATCCGTCATCACGTCGGTGCCGCAAAACACGTGCGTGCGGGAGAACTTCGCGTCGTCGCCAGCACCACCGCCTGCGAACTCGTACCCGCCACCAGTGACGACGGTGAGCTGCTCGATCAGGTCATCGGCGTGCCCGGCTAGCGCGTCGGTCATGACGAGCGCAGTCCGGTACTCGAAGTCGTGCGAGCGAAGCCCCGCAAATCCAGAGCTCACCTGGATGGCTGCGGCTGCCCGGTCCTTGCTGACGGGGGTGCCGTGACTCGCGGAAAACCTCATCTCGTTGGAGCGCACCGCGAGGGCGCACGCGGAGCCCTCCCCGCGCTTGCTGCCCGTGAATTCACCGGCCGAGGACGAGCCGACCATCACGCCTGGCCGGCAGGTCTCGTGCACCGCGTGGAGCAGCGCGTGGTGATCGAACTCGCCGGACGCGAACACGACGACTGCATCGGGTTGGTCGTCCAAGGCTGCGCGGATCTGCGTGCCGAGATCCTGTCCCGCGGCCGCAGAATCCTTCTCGGTCGTGAACACGGCAGCCGTCTTCGTGGCCATGAATGGCCGCCTATTTCAAAATGTGCGCCGACACGCAATCGAGGATTCCGCGTCGTTGCGACGTCCGATCGTGCTCCGTGCGCCCGACCGAGCAGGAGCGCACTGCCGCTCCCGAAGTCCTATCGACGAACCCAAGCCGCGACTGCGTCCAGGAGCTTCTCGGGCTTGACCGGCTTGGTGACGTGCAGCTGGAATCCTGCGTCGATGGCCGCGCGCGCGTCCTCCGGACGAGCATAGGCGGTGAGGGCGATCGCCGGGACATCGCCACCTCTCTCCGGCGGTAGCGCGCGCACTCGTCGTAGCAGCGAGTAGCCGTCCTCATCCGGCATGCCGATATCGCTGATCAAGACGTGGGGGGGGCTCGGCTTGCAGCAGCAGGTGAGCCTGCGCGGCGGACGATGCGGTCACGACGGCGGCGCCTGCCCCGGACATCAGCTCGGCGATCAGCTCGCGGGTATCTTGCTCGTCGTCGACGACCAGCACGCGGACACCACGCAGCGGGCGCGCCGACGAGGGCGCTTGCTCCGCCGTCGTTGCGCGTGCGTCGTCGATCGCCGGGACGCTCGCCGGCAATGTCAGCGTGAAGACCGAGCCCGTCCCTGGACCGTCGCTGTCGGCCGACACGGTGCCGCCGTGAGCCTCGGTGAGGGAACGAACGATCGCGAGCCCCAGCCCCAACCCGCCTTTCTGTCGCGTCGTCGAGCCGTCGATCTGGCGGAACCGCTCGAAGACGGTCGACAGGTGTTCACGCGGAATTCCCTTCCCACTATCCCGCACGGTGATGCGCACCGACGAACCGGTGCGCCTGCCACGGATCTCGACCGTGCCTTCGGGGTCCGTGAACTTCACCGCGTTGGCGAGCAGGTTCCAGATGATCTGTTGCAGCCGCTCGAAGTCACCCTGGATCGTGCCGAGGTCTTCGACGAGTCGGATCCTCCGCGCCTGGGCTGCCGGCCGCACGGAGTCGAGGGCTGCGCGAACCACGGCCTGCGTGTCCACGCGCGCGACCACGAGGCGGAGCTTGCCGCTGGTGATTCGAGACACGTCGAGGATGTCCTCGATCAGCCGCGCCTGTGCTTCGGCGTTGCGCAGGATCGTGTCGATCGCCTTGTCGCGATCTCGAGCGAGCCCCTGCTTGAGCATCGAGGCGTAGCCGAGGATGGCCTGCAGTGGCGTCCGCAGCTCGTGGCTCACCGTCGCGAGGAAGTCATCCTTCATCCGGTTGGCGTTGTCGGCTTCCTCCTCCAGGCGGCGACGCTCGATCATCAACGCCGCACGGCGCGCGAGCTCCTCGGCGAACGCCAGGTCGTCGGCGGTGTAGCGGCGATCCGATTGCGCGTAGATGAACGTCATCGCCCCGAACACCTTGGTACGACCAGGCAAAGGGACCACGAGCGCCGATCGAAGATCCAGCTCGCTGATGATGCGGAGGTGCTCGTCGTCTTGCGCGGAAGCCTCGAGCAAGGCTTTCGGAATCTCGGCATAGAACTCGGGTTTGCCGGTGCGGATCACGTTCGGGACACCCGTGGGTGCGTTGGGATCCGGTGGATAGCGATGCGCCAGCTCGCGCGCGAACTGCACCTTGGCTGGATCGACGTGGGCGACGGCGACCTGCTCCGTGCGTCCTTGCCCGTCTGCGATCTCGACAGCGACCCAGTCTGCCAACCGCGGGACGGCGACGGATTCCACCAACATCCGGAACGTGTCCGCTGGAAGCTCCATCACCGCCAAATCTACTCAGCCGTCCATCCACCTCAAAGCGTGCTTCACCGAATCATGCACCACAGCGTGTGGCGTACGCGCACACGTTGACGACTGCGCGGGCTCGCGGTCGTCGACGACTCGGCTACGTAACCCAAGAGTAGGAGTTCGCGCTATCGCGCTCACCCGGTCGATTGTATCTATGGGGTTAACCGGCGGTGACGGAGCCGCCGACGACGATCTTGAAGTCGATCCGCGGCGGGTTCGGCGCCTTCGGCTCGGCTTCGCTCGCCGAGAACGTGGTCTCGACCCGCGACTTGTACGTCGGAAACAGCTGCCCGTCGGTGAACGTCAGCTCGTGCTTGCCGGTGCCGGCGATCTTGGTGATCTTTCCACCCTGCATCAGCTGATCGGCGCCGCTCATCTTGGTGGTGCCCTTGATCGTCCAGACGCCTGCCTTGAACGACACCACCTCGAACTCGGTGACCGCGGTGACGTCGAGCCGATCGGCGAGCTTGTACGAGCTCGTCATCTGCCACTTGCCACCCACGCCGAGCGGCTCGGCCGGCAGCGTCGGCCACGGCGCGAGCGTCAGCCGCACGAGATCGAGCACCTGCGCGCTCGCCTCGCCCTGCTTGTCGAGGTGCATCGCGATCTCTCCGACGCCGCCGTTCGCGGCGACCTTGCCGTCGATCGTGAGCCCGATCGTCGAGGTCAGCACCTCGCGGAACTTGTCCATCGGGACCTTCGAGTCCTTGGTGTCGAGCGCGTCGGTCTTGTCGACGGTGATCCGGAACTCGGAACCGTCGGCAGCCGCGGATCGTGCCTCGGCCTTGCCGCTCAGCACCACGGTCGGCACCAGATCCACCTGCGTGTCATTCGGATCGTTGCTGCCCGCCAGCGACTGCGTCACCGAGAAATCGAGGGAGAGCACGACGGGCTGCATGACGCCCTGCTTCGCAGTCACCTTGAGCGGCATCCGCTTCCCACTGCCGGGCTTGAGCAGCTTCACGGTGGCCGCGCGCGTCTCGATCTTGAGATCGAGCGGTCCCACGGGTACCGGCCGCGCAGGCGGCTCGGTGGGCTTCGGATCCGCGACCTTCGGGGATTCCTCGACCTGGTCGGGAGGCAGCGGCGCGAGCTCGGGCCCCTTCGCCTTGGGGCCGCATGCGACGAGGAGCGTGAGCAGAACAAAGCGCTTCATGCCGGTCGGACGCTAGCACACCGTGCATGGTTCGCTCGGTTGTCGACGAGCGACAGCGCTCGGTGTGCATGGGGTTCGGCAGATCCGGACTGACTGGATCACCAGGCAACTGCCTGCCTGTTCGAGGGTTGCGAGCGGCACGCCGAATGCTTTTCTTTCCGTCACCGTGCTGGATCCCAAAACAACGAAGTGGCAGTCCGAGGTCGGCGATCTCCTGACGCAGGCCGCGAGCCTGTGCGTGGAGCACGGTCTCGATGTCGACACGTTCCTGACGGGCGCCTGGTCGGCGTATGTCGAAGCGCGACCGGGGCTGCGTGAATATCTGGAGGACCTCCAGATCCGCAATCAGCTCGACGAGCTGCGCAAGCAGGGCCGTCTCGGCGCCGCGTAGTTAGATCGTTGGTCGGAACTCGAGCCCGAGGAACGGAATCACCGGGAGGCCCTTCAGATCCTCTTGTCGCGGGTTCCCGAAGTCGTCGAAGCCGAGCTCGCGGGCCTCGACGTTGCGCCGGTTGGTCGCGTTCTGGACGTCGATGTAGAACACCAGGTCACCCCAGCACTTCCGCCATCGTCGATCCGCACGGAGGTCGATCGAGAAGAACACCGGGAGGCGCGCACCGAAGGGCTCGCCCGAGACGATCTGATCGTCGACCAGCCGCTCCTCCGTATAGGGGTTGCCGGTGACCAGCTGGATCCGCGCACCGAGCCGCCAGTTCGTCAGCTGCACGCTGCCGGCGAGCTGGAGGTTGTGGCGCTGATCGAGCTCGAACGGGCGCCAGCCACTGAGCACGCGTGGATCGTCGGTGCGCTCCGATTTCGCGAGCGTGTACGACAGCAGCGAGAAGTACCTGCCGACGTTTCGCTTGAGGAGCACCTCGAGTCCGTAGCTGCGTGCACGCCCGAGGTTCTCGCGATAGAAGGCGAACCCGAGCTGCTTCTCGAGCAACAGCTCGAACGTCGGCCCGAGCCCGCCGAGGTTCGGCTCCTGGAGATCGGAGCCGGGACGCGGATTCCTCGTCTTCACCCCGAGCTTGGTGCCGTGGTTGTAGTAGCCGGTGACCGACGCGAGGATCTCCTCGGGCAGCTTGGTGTCGATGCCGAGTGACAACTGATCGGTGACCTGCGAGAGCAGCCGCGGGTTGCCGTCGGTGGGATCGAGGTCGCCGGGGATCGGTGGCTGGTGGTAGCGGCCGATCGATTGCCGTAGCGTCAGCGTCTCGGAGAGCTGCTGGTGGATGTTGAGGCGCGGATCGATGACCAGCTCGCCGGTCAGGCCATACGCCTCGATCCGGACGGCCGGTTTGAGCGCGAAGCGATCGCCATCGATCTTCCACCTCGTCTCGCCCCACACCGCGACGTCGGTCCACGACAGCGTGGTGTTGCCGCCGATCTCCGAGTCATCATTGGTGTCGATCACCGTCTGGTCGAGGTATCCGCTCGACAGCTCGAGCCCACCGCGCAGGTGCCCCCAGGCGACGTCGCGCAGCACTTCACCGCGCACGCCGCCCGGATAGAACGGCCGCGAGAAGCTCTGTTCGTCGCCTTGCTCGCGATCGGTGAAGGTCAGCCGGTTGGTGCCGAGCCACGGCACGATCGACACCGTCGTCGGTCCGCGCTGCACCTTGTACGGTGCGGCGACACGCACGAACAACGAGGTCAACGCGACGTCGTCGCTGGCGACTCGATCGATCGCGCCGAAGATCATCGGGTTGATCCGGCCGCGCTTGCGGACGTCGCCAAACGTCGTCCGGATCTGGAAGTCGTAGTAGCTGGGCAAGGGCGTGTTGTCCTCGACGAACGGCGCCACGATCCGATCGAGGTAGCTGCGGCGCAGCCCGATCACGATCCCGCCGCCCTTGAACGGCCCCTCGGCCTGGACGTTCGAATCGAACAGGCCGATCGAGCCGCCGAGCCGCCAGCGATCCGTCCGCGGCTCGCGCGTCGATAGCGTCACCAACCCACCACCTGCCCGACCGTACGACGCGTCGTAGCCTCCCGCGTTGACCTGCAGGTCGGCGAGCATCCCCGACGGATAGAACGAGGTGAGGCCGCCGAAGTGGAATGCGATCGGCACCTCGATCCCGTCGAGGTAGACGCTGGTGTCGCGCGGCGAGGTCCCGCGCAGCACGAGGCCGCCGAACGAGAACGGGATCCGTGCGACGCCGGGCAGCACCGTCGCGGCGCGCAGGATGTCGTTGCCAGCGCCCGGGATGTAGCGGATCTCGTCGACGGTGAGCTGGTAGCTCAACGGCTTGGTCTCCTCGGGAGCCTTGCCGGAGACCTCGATCACCTCGGCACCGCTCGCCGGGACCAGCTCGATCTTGATCACGCCCGGCATGATCCGGATCACCTTCGTCGCGAAGCCCGGTGCCGCGACTGTCAGCTCCTTGTCGCCCGGGCCGGTCTTGATCGCGAAGTAGCCGTCGAGGTCGCTGACCGCGATCTCGCCACGATCGGTGAGCACCGACGCGCCCGCGATCGGAGTCGGCGTGCCGTCTCGAACGATCACGCCGCGCACCACGACCTTCTTGTCGTCGGCGTCTGCGATCACCGGCGCGATCACGAGCAGCGCGGCGATCCCAGATCTCATCATCAGCTTCCGACTCGGTTCTTCTTGGGGCTAGGGCCCCAACCCCCCAGCGAATGCCCGAGCTTATTCCGTGACGGTCACTTTGATCATCTTGACGGCCGTCTTCGGACGATCATTCGACGTCGGCGTGGTCTCGATCTTCTTGATGACGTCCATCCCCGAGATGATCTTGCCGAACACGGGGTGCTTCGACGGGCCTGGGGTGAACCAGTCGAGGTACTGGTTGTGGACGGTGTTGATGAAGAACTGCGCGCCGCCGGAGTTGGGCCGACCGGTGTTTGCCATCGACAGCGTGCCCGGGTCGTTCGAGATCCGGTGCGCGGGCGGGTGCTCGTCCTGAACGCGGCCGAGTGGCGAATCGCCGGTGCCACAGCGCGGGCTATTCGGATCCTTCGAGTGCTCGCACCCGAACTGGATCATGAAGTCCTTGATCACGCGGTGGAAGTGCAGGCCGTTGTAGAAGCCCATCTGCGCCAGCTTGATGAAGTTGCCGGCGCTGATCGGCATCTGGTCCTGATAGATCTCTGCAGTGAAGTTGCCCAGCGAGGTCTCGAACGTCGCAGTCGGATTCGGCATGCGGGAGGCTTAACACGAGGTCCGAAGCCAGATCACGCGGGCGACCTGGGTTCAAACGGCCGGGAGCGCGCGCCGACTGGATAGATCGACGGTCACGTCCGGGATAGCTTGGTGCCCTGCTCGGCCCACGCCGCCGGCAACAGGAACCGGGGGTTGCCGCCACGTGTTGCACGATCGTGCACGAGGCTGGCAGTGCGCTGCCGGCAGCATCCGCGTTGCCACCCAACCGCAATCATGTTGTCGCAACCAACTTCGATCCTGAACGCGGGAAGAATGGGTGGGACGCAGGTGGCAGCGCCGGATCACTCACCAGCCGCGAGGGTGTCGGAGGTATCGAAGATGACGTCGGGATGATGCCTGACGTTTGAAGAGTCACTCGATGGATAAGAATGCTCGGCCGAAGGCGACGATGGATGGGTGTCCGTGGTCTCCGGCTTGGGCTTGCGAGATGGCTTGAAGCGCTGCCTACGGGGCATGGGTCCTCTGGCGGTGTGGTGATGCAAATGGCGCGCACAAGACACCGTCACGAGAGCTGCCTGGCAGTCATGTTGACGGGAATCCGGATCAGGAGATCGAGCAAATCAGCACACCGTGCGTGTCTGCCGAGCCCTTTTCGCGATGCATGGGAGCACATGCCACCTGGATGACTGGTTACCCTGGCCTTGAAGTTGCCTTAGCACTTCGGGTGAACAGGCGAGCTCGCGAACGGATCGTGGTCGAGCTTCACCCGCAGGCGAGCCATCGCCAGCACCGCGAGCTGGGGGCGTTCGTACGCTATTGTGTGTTCCGGCTCGAGCGCGAGTTCGGCGAGCTCCGCTGGCTGGTCAGGATTGTTCCGATCCCGAACGGCTTCGCGAGCTCGGTCGCGGTCAACGACGAGACGCTGATCGTCGAGGCCCGAGGTTCGGGCTTCGATGGCGCACTCGCCGCATGGGAGGCGCTGTACAAGGTCGAGGAAGCGCTGCGGCAAGCGCGCGCGCACAACTCCGGCAGCGGGTTCCTGTTCGAGGGATAGCGCCTCGGCTTGCTGCACGTTCCTGGTCAGACCTTTGGTGGATCCATCTCGCGTTCGTGATGGCGATGACTCGCGACCGCCGCAACGAAGGTCGCGAGGATCTTTTCGGCAGGCTTGTCGCGATAGATCAAGAGTCCCGGGTCGGCTTCACCCGATGGGAGCGTCGCGGGAATCGCGGCGGTCTCGACGAGATCCGCCCCGGCACCGAGCGCGAGGATCGGCTTCGCGTGCCGGTATTGATCCTCGAGGAACTCGAGCGCGTGGAGATCGTGCGAGACGATCGCCATCATCTCATCCGATCTGCTCGCGAACGAGCCGATCGAGTGCGGACCAAGGTCCGCTTGGAACGGGCCAAGTCCCGCAGGTGATACGAGCATCACCTAGGCACTTCGAAGTCTGACCTAGGACATCCCGTCGATCGCGAGCGCGATCATCGCGACCAGCTTCTGTGCATCCTCGTTCTCGATGTTCGCCATGATGAACTCGTGGAGAGGTAGTTGAGCCTTCTCGAGGCGGGGCAGCGGCTCGCCTCGAGCGGCGTTGTCGAGATCTTCGTACGACAGCGCGCGGATCTTGCCGCCGTTGCGCTGGAAGCACTGCGCGACGAGGGCGATGTGAAAGATCACGCTGACGATCGCGTCGGCGCCACCGAGCTCGCGCTCGTGCGCGCTGATGAACTGCGCGACCTGGGTCTGGGTCTGCACGAACCCGCCGACGAGCACCGATGCGTAGTTCGGATCACCCATCTTCTGCGATGCCTCGGTGACCACCGCAGCGACCTGTTCTTTGGTGAGCTTCATGGTTCCTCGAACGGCACGATGACGGGACGCCACCGAGAGAACCTGCATAACGCTTCTGCGGTCAGGGCGGCCACATCCGCGGCGAGATTCGTGCAGAACGCCTTCCTCGCGGGGCCCAGAAAGTCGCCGTGCGGACGAACTAGGTTGTCGCAGACGATATCGGGTTTGTCGGGCATCAGCCGCTGTTGCCACGCGGTCTGGTACCAGGACACAGCCTCGCGGAGCTCCGGGGTGACCGCGCCGATCGGGCTCGGATCGCCGAGCAACTCGCCGAGCACTTGCTCGCCAGCGCGGATCGCACCGCAGCTCCCCTTGCCCGTGATGCCGCCGCGGCGAAGCGCCTGGTAGGCGGGGGTTGGCAACCCGAAAGTCTCCGCGAGCGCGATACCGCAGCTGCGGTGTGGCGTGCGTACGCCCTCGTATAAAACAAAGGCCTTGTCGCGGGCTGACGTGATGTAAGCGACCTCGTCGGCCGTGAGCCCCCGCTCGCTGGACTCGGTCATGGTGCAATGCTACTGCCGTGGTGGTCAGCCGTCGAGAACCGTGCAACCCGTAGAGCTTCCACCGTCGCTAATCCGGCGCGCGATCACGATCTCGATCGTGGTTCACGTCGCGGCCATGATCGCGGCGTGGAAAGGCTGTCCGCACGTCGAGAGAGTGCCGGAGATCGTCGATATCGAGATCGCACCGGAGGCACCGCCCGTCGAGGCCCTCCCCGAGGAGGTGGTGCGCGAGCGCGGCAACCTGGCGGCGAAGGCGGAGACCACCGAGGACAAGGTCGACGACAAGGCCGTTCCCGAGCCGGGCGACTTCGCGCTCGACGCGGGGGTCGATTCGCCGCCGGACACGCCTCCCGACACGCCACCCGATACGCCGCCCGACAGCAGACCGGATGCGGCGATGGTCGCGAAGGTTCCCGACGCCGGGGTGCCGGATGCCACGGAGGTTGCCGTGGTTGCCGATGCGGCGGAGCTTCCAGATGCCGAGGCGGTGGCTGCGATCGATGCGATGCCCGATGCGGAGATCGTCGCGGCGGTCGACGCGGCACCCGAGGACGCACAGGTCGCGGCGACGGATCCGTGGGCGGAAGGATCCGGCTCGGACGAAGGCTCGGGGAGCGGGGTCGGCGTGGGATCGGGGTCGGGATCGGGCAGTGGCGTGGGGAGTGGATCTGCCGGGTCGGGCTCGGGCGCCAGCGGGATGACGAACGATCCGGCGGTCGCCGGTGCCGCGACGACAGCAGGCACCGCGGCGAACCTGCTCGCGTACTTTCCGCCGGGCCACGAAGTGACGGCGCTGATCCGGTTCGATCGCTTGCGCGGCACCGAGTGGCTTTCGCAGACCGAGCGCCTGCTGCAGCCGATGCCAGACTATCAAGTGCTGTTCGGGCCGCGCGACGCGAAGATCGGCGAGAAGCTCGACACGCTGGTGATCTCGACGCCATCCCCGCGCGATGCGACCGCCACCACGTTGGTCGGGCATACCCGGCTGACGCGCAGTGGGCTACGCGACTTCTTGTCGGCAGCGACGCCGATCGCCTGGTCGACGGCAAAGGGCGGCTTGCTCGGAAGACGTACCGGACGGAAGTTCCCCGGCGACAAGCGCGTGTTCCTGTCGCCGTACGACGGCTGGTTCCTGCTGTCGCAACCGAACGACCTCGGCGGGCTCACGGCGGCAGCGCCCGGCAGCCTCGACAGCGTGCAGGCGACGATCAAGCTGCCCGGATGGCTGACGGCGGTGAAGGGGATCGAGAAGGAGTCGGGAGACAAGCGCGGGCCGTCGCTGGTGCTCACGCTCGCGCTCGCTGGCACGCCGATCTCGACGGGTCCGTTCGAGGCGGCGGTCGGCGTCAAGGAGGTGCAGCAACCAGAGCGAGTCTCGCTCGCCGCGGAGCTGGTGACGCAGGGCTGGCTGGTGCGCGGCAACATGCGGTTCAAGGATGCGGCGGCCGCCACGGCGTTCGTCTCGCAGATCTCGGCGGTGCAGCAGCGCATCGTCGGTGCATCGCGCGTCTACGAGCAGGTCGTCGGCAAGGCGGTCGTCAACTTGATCACGAAGTTCCAGTTCGCCCGGACCGGACCGAAGGTGTCGTACACGACGTCGATCTCGATCTCGGACATGCGCGCCTTGATGAAGGTCGCGGCCCAGCAACTCGACGGCTACTACAAGGCCGCCCCGTGAGGCATGCTGGAGACCTGCGTTGGTTTGTCGTGCTGCTGTTCGCGTGCCGGCCTGCACGACCTGCGGCTCCCTTGGGTGGAAGCCAGGACGACGGCGCCGGCGACCTCGCGAATGCGTCGACGAAGTTGATGACCGAAGCGGACAGCGGCGCCGATCCGTTCGCACCGCGCAAGCGCAAGCCCGACGACGCAGCGCTCGGCGGCACGACCTACGGCAGCTACGTGGTGCCCGTCTGGCCAAGTCCGGCAGGCGTGCACCGGACGTATCCGCGACATCAGCAGCAGGCTGGGCTGGGTGGGTCGATCGAGGGTGCGATCACGTGGCGGGGTGCGGTGCCCGGCAAGCGGCAGACTGCCTGTGGTCCGCAGCAACTCGTGCAGATCGGACCGGATCGCGGGGTCGGCGATGTCGTGATCTTGATCGAGCAGGTCAAGGTCGGGCGGACGATGCCGGTGGACGGGCACACTGCACAGGTCGGCGGCACGCTCGTGAAGCGCGGCTGCATGTTGCGACCGGTCGCACAGCTCGTGACGCCGTTGCCCGCGGCACTCAGCATCCATGGAGATGCGGCGAAGGTGAAGCTGCGAGTGACGCCACCGACGGGTGTCGCGCGGGCGATCGAGCTTGGCGAGGGTGGGCGCGATGCGGTGCCGGTGGACCTCGGGATCACGCGGATCGAAGCCGAGGATGGCTCGGTGGCGGGAGCGTGGGTGATCGGTTCCGATGCACCGTACTTCGCGATCACCGACGATCACGGCCGGTTCCGGATCGACGAGCTCGCGAACGGGACGTACGAGGTCACGATCTGGCATCCGCCGCTAGCGATCGAGGGCACGGGACCGATCAAGTACGGAGCGCCGATCGTCACCAAGCGTTCGGTGACAGTCGCCGGTCTCAAGCCAGCTCGACTCGACGTCGCGATCGGTCGCTGACGTCCGGTCTTGTCCGGTCTGCGGACAGTTCGTCCGCCGGTCGGAACTCCCGGACAGTTCGGCGAGAGGCTTCGCGCAGTTACCGGTGGCACCAGGCTTGCTCTGTCTCCGCTCGCGCGCCTTTTCACTGCGTGCAAAAGGAGACTGTCGTGTCGCAGCAGAAACGCATGTTCAAGGTCCTCGGGATCGTCCCCAAGCACAGCAACCCCAAGGAGTCGATGTGGCTCCGGCTCGGCACCGCGTTCGTCAATCGCGATGACTCGATCAACATCTACCTGGACGCGATGCCGCGCTCGTTCGAGCTGCAGCTCCGCGAGTTCGATGCGGAGGAGCTCCGCAAGCGCGATGCGAATTCGTCGTCGGCGGTGTCACCCATCCCGTTCGAGCGCAGCACACCGTCTGTCGGTGCGGCGGACAGCACGCCGTTCTGATCGGAAAGGAAGCCAGCCATCATGTTCGCCTCGCTTACCAAGCTGCTTCGTCCGATCGCTCCGCTGATCGCGATCGGTACGCTCGTGCTCGCGATGGGTGGATCGTGGGGAACCACCACACGCGCGCTCGCGGCGCCGGTCACCTCACCCTCCCCGGCTCCTTCGCCACCCGGATCCGCGCCGAGCAAGCCGGCGTCGGATGCCACTCCACACGACGAACCGATCCGGATCGTCAGAAAGGAGGTCACCGGCAAGCTCAACCTCAACACCGCCACCGAGGAGCAACTGATGATGCTCCCCACGGTGGGTCCGTCGAAAGCGGATCGTATCGTGGCGTGGCGGAAGAAGAACGGCGGCTTCAAACGCACCGCGGATCTCCGCCGGGTCAAAGGCTTCGGCTACCGCACGTACAAGAAGCTCGAGCCGTTCCTCGACATCAAGGGCGAGTCGACGCTCACCGCGAAGCGCCCGCCCGTGACGTGAGGCTCCGTGTCGATCGATCGCCTACATCGACACGACCGCCGACCTCCCTTCGACGGGTGGCCGGCGGCCTCTAACCTCGGCGCGATCACGACTGCGCTCTCTCGCGTGGTCGCGCCACTCTTTGTCACGGCGCGGCAGTCTCTGACCCTTACCGGGCTGTCGCGCCACCTGCTCTCTGCACGATGACGTTCCTGGTCGGCGTCATCGTGTGCTCCCGGCGCGATCACGACTGCGCTCTCCCGCGTGGTCGCGCCACTCTTCTCACGGCGTGGCAGTCTCTGACCCTTACCGGGGCTGTCGCGCCACCTGCTCTCTGCACGATGACGTTCCTGGTCGGCGTCATCGTGTTCTCCCGGCGCGATCACGCCTGCGCTCTCGCGTGATCGCACCACCTCTCCGGCGCGGCGGCGGGTAATTCCGCCCTAAGTCATGTGCCGCCGCGCCACCTCTTGGTGTGAAGGCCTTCGTCGTTGTGGCCTCTCACACCGGCGTGATCGCGAGCCCCGCTTACTCGTGGTCACGCCACTTCTCCGGCGCGGCGACTCTCTTGTCCCTTCGGGTCGCCGCGCCTTTCCTCTCGCCATGGCCAGACGCGACGGTGCTGCACACCTCGGGGATGCCTCTATCCAGGCGTCCCCGATCGTGGTCACCGATGAAGATCGTGACGCCCTTCGAACGGGTCGTCGGGCTGCTCGCGATCGACGCGTCATTGGCTGCGCGCGGTGCTCTGGGACGCGCGATGGAAATCGGAGCAAGGCGTTAGCGACGAGGACGGCAGCGGTCGATTGTATTCGGGTCACCGGCTCGAGGACGAGCCACCCGTTTCCCCATCATTCGCCTGGTCGAAGGATCGACACAGGCGAACTCTGGGGCTAGAAGCAGCACGAGTCGCGGTAGCCGCACGTCATGCATCGGTAGTGCGCGTGCTCCGGCTGCATCACCGTCCCGCACGTGGGGCATGTGCTCGATAGATCGCACTTACTCTTCGGCGCTTCGCCCGGTGCGGGACGAGGGGCCAGCAGCGCTTCGACTTCGGTGGGGGGCAACGTGGAGCGTGGAAACCGGTCCATGATCAAGGAGCCTATCGGCACCCTCTGACATGCCCGTTCCCCGACGGTGCGGCCGACCCACCACCGACCGTGCAGCTAGCGCTTTATCGGGTTGGTCTCGTCGATGTCGAGATCGTTGGAGCCCGCAGCATCGGGTGGAGCAACCGTCGCGGCAGCAGGCGTTGCACCAGCATCCCGTCGCGCTCCGGCATCGCGAAGCGGCTCGACCTGACCTGCATCGCGACGAGCCTGACTGGCATCGCGGACCGGTTCGACCTTCCCGGCATCGCGGCGATCCTGACTGGCATCCCACTCTCCACCGGCATCTCCGTCTACTGCCGCATCGCCTGCGACGACGTTCAACGACGCATCGACCACACTCGACGGCGCATCGACGCGTGCGTTCGCATCGCTCGTCGCCAACGCAGAGGAGGTGCGGTCGTCCGAGCGGCGCATGATCACCACGATCAACACGAGCGACAGTGCGAGCGCGAGCACGCCGAGCGTCGCGTGCAAACCCCGACGCTGCTGATTGGGCGCTGCGATCTCTGCCGTCGGCGACGCAACTCCGTTCGGCGTTGCCAGTGGACGCGGCGCCGAGGGTGGGCCCGGCGGGATCGATGCCAGGGTCTCGCCGAACGGGATCGGCGGACTCGGCGTGGGTGGCAACGTCGGCTCCCCGACCACCGGTGCGGCGAACGTGTGACCGAGCTCGTCGTCGGAGACGTTGTCGGGCTGCAGCGTCGGACTGAACGCGACCGTCGAGCTATCGAGCAGCCGCGCGATCACGCGGAGCCGATTGGCGGTCTCGAGCGCGGTCGGCCGCACGTCGACGAACTTCGAGAGCAGCTCGTGCACGAGGTCCGTGAGCTCGCGCGGGAGTTCGGGGACCAGCGACGCGAGCGGCAACGGCTCGTCCTGGAGGATCTTCGCGAGCATCTCGTTGTAGTTGTGCGCGACGTGCGGCGGCGTACCACTGAGCGCCTGGTAGAGCACGACACCAATAGAGTAGAGGTCGGTCGCCGTCGTCACGTCGCGTGCGCCGCGCGCCTGCTCGGGCGACATGTAGAGCGGCGTCCCCATCACCACGCCGCTCGTGGTCACGGTGAGATCGCTGGTGATCTGCTTCGAGATGCCGAAGTCGACGAGCTTGACCCCGGCGTGCGGGTGCATCGTCAGGAAGATGTTGTCGGGCTTGAGGTCGCGATGAATGATGCCCTTGCCGTGCGCGGCCGCGAGTGCCTCGACCGCCTTGAGCAGGAGCCCGACAGCGATCGACGGTGACAACCGTTGCCGATGCGCGAGCCGCGCCCCGAGAGGTTCTCCCTCGAGCCGCTCCATCACGATGAAGGGTGCACCGGAGTCGGTGGTACCGAGATCGAGCACGTCGACGATCCCGGGATGTCCGATCGCAGCCGCGGCACGCGCTTCCTGTCGCAACCGGCGCGCGAGATCCGGATCGTGGGCGAGCTCGTCGTGGAGCACCTTGATCGCGACGGCGCGACCGAGATCGATGTTCTCGGCGGCGAACACGGTGCCCATGCCTCCGGTGCCGAGCACGCCGTCGATCCGATACTTGCCGGCGAGCAGTGCTCCGAGGTGGAGTGGTAACGCCCGCGTCATCACGGCGTGCCACACGCCGCGCAAGGCCCTGCGTCGATCCCAGCGATCGCGACGTCGATCTTGACCGGACCGTCGATCGACGGCGTCTGGATCGAGAGCGTCACGGCGCGCAGCCCTCGCGCGGCCAGGTCTCGCAACGCTCGTTCACTGAACGCGATCGCGACATCGATCCGGGACTCGCCCGAGAGCTGCGCGCCGAGCTGGAGGGCATCCTCCCGCAGCGCATGCTCGAGCCGACAGGCATCGCACCGCTTCATGGCGCACACGCCTCCAGGCGGCAGCTCTCACAGCTCGTGATCGCTGGTGCGGTCGCAGCGTCACCCCCGAGCGCGATCGCACCATCGATCCCCGCCGCGAAGGCCACGGCGATCCGGTTGCAGAACCGCACGCCAGTGTCCTGGCTGAAGATGAGGTCGAGCTCGGTGGTCTGATCCTCGATGAAGACGTCGAGCGTCTTCACCGTGGTCTCGCTCTCGTCACCCGCGAACAGCTCGCTCGACTTGCAATCGACCACACTCCCTACGTCACAGAGCTGCACGATGACCTCGCCCGTCGCCCGCGTCACCTCGAAGTGCGCATCCGGCTGCGACGCGCACGCGCCGATCAGCAGCAACAGGCTACGCCACGACATCCGCGTCCCCCATGCGATCACTACGGCCAGCGAAGTACGACATCGGCGTCCTCCGGCTGAGCGAGAATGGCGAAGCCGCCGGCCGCAGCCGCGACTCCCACACCGACCGCGATCCACACCGCCGGTCGCCGGTACCACGGCTTACGCGCGATCACCGTCGAGACGAGATCCACGGTCAGCGACCGCTCCTGACCGGCGTCGATCCGGATCTCCGACACCTCTGTTCGATGATTCGCGAGCTCGGCGGTGATCCGATGCCCACCCGATCCGAGTACACCGCTCCACGGCGCCGCTACCGGTGGACCTCCATCGATCCGGATGCGCGCAGTCGCGGGGCGCGTCGTGACCGTCAGGCGCCCGGTCGCGAGCTGCGGCGCCAGCCGGATCGTGACGCGCTGACCCGACACCACCGTGATGGTCTTGAGATCCACCGCTGCACCGCGGATCGCTCGGATCGTGTGACTGCCCGGCGCGACGAGGACCGTGGTCTGCGACGTCTCGCCCTCGAACAGCTGATCGATCTCGACCCGACCTCCGCCTTCGACGCTGATCTCGAGCTCGCCGACGAGCTTGCGAACCTCGAGGAGCTCCGACTCGACACGCCTGCGGCGATCCGCGGGCACCTTGTCCCCACCGTCGGCGAGGTAGCGCTCGAGCGTCTTGATCGCCGCGCCATACCGAAACAGCGTTCGCTGCGTGACGCCGATGTTGAATAGCAGCTCCCACTGCGGCACCAGTGCGTAGGCCTTCTCGAACTCGGCGAGCGCCGCTACATGGTTATTGCGTTTCGCGAGTGCGACGCCGGCATCGAAGTGCGCTGAAGCCTCCGCCGCGATCCGTGGATCGGGATCGGCACGAACGGTCGAGCTCAGCAACGCGACCGCGAGCGCGATCACGCGCAGGTTCACTGATGCTCCTCGGCTCCGATGTCGGCCGTGCCGCCCTTGACGCGTGCTCCGCCGAGCAAGTCGAGCAGGATCGTCGAGCCATCGAGGCGCGTGCCCTGTGCACCCGCATTCGCGCACAGCGAGTTATTCGCGAGGGTGAACCCCGTCGCCGGATCGTTCGTCGCGAAGCACGTCGTCGCGTCTCGGATCTGACACGTCGCACTCCCCGTCGCGATGTTGTCGGCGACCTCGCTCGCGGTCGCGTTGCGCACGCCACCACCGCGGAACGCGAAGTACGCGTGGTCCCAGCTCGCCGGGTTCGAGCACGAGCTGACGGTGGTGTCGCGCACCATGAAGTGATTCGCCGCGAACCCACCGTCGACGATATTCGACGACCACAGCGTTTGCCCCTGATTGGCCGCCGCCTCGCAACGAACCCCGATCGAGTCACCGGGTTGACCGGCCGTACCGGCGCCCTCGATCGTGTTGCCGATCGCGCGCAGGGTGAAGTCGTTGTCGAGCCAGAGTCCGGCACTGAACTGCGTCGCCGGGCCATTCGCCACCATCCAGCTGTTGTAGAGCTCGAGCGTCGCATCGCCGGCGATCCGGCCACCCACCGAGGTCAACGTGACGGTCGGTGTGCCGTGCGACAGGAAGCGCGACTGTTCGATCCGTCCGCGCGCACCGGCGGTCACGTCGAAGCCGAGGACGTTCTGCGAGGTGCCCGGCACGTCGAACCGAGAGTCGCGCACCACGAATGTCGCGTTGTTCGCGAACAGGCCCGTCGTCCGAGTCGTACCTGTTTGGAGCGACGAGAAGTCGCAGCGCTCGACCACCGTGGTCGAGTCGACGACATCGTCGATCGCCATCAGCTGCGTGATCGCACCACCTCGACCCGTCACCACCGAATCGCGGATGGTGACGTCGCCACGTGGGCCCTGCACGTAAAACGCCCCGACGGTGAAGTTGCTCGTGATCGCGGGCAGATCTACCGTGAACCGATCGATCGAGCCGCCGGAGTTCTCGAACCACACAGGACTGAAGCGAGCCGAGTTCGCCGTCTCTGGATCGAGGAAGCCCGTGCTGTCGAGCGAGCAATCCGCGATCGAGACCGCGGCTGAATCTTCGACGTGGATGTGCGCGAACCCGCCGCCACCGACGCTGACCGCAGGCACGAACTGCGAGTCGGTGATCGCGACCGGCGCGAGGGTCGCACTCTCGACATGGATGACCTGCGTCTGGTTGGAGTACGACCACAGATCGTGCGTGACGTTGCTGATCGAGATCGGGCCGATTGGCGACAGCACGTGAATGCCGGTGGTGGAGATCGCCCCCGTGATCTGCTGGAAGTGGATATTGCGGAGTGTGCCGGCCGAGGCTTCGATCCGGATCGGGACCAGTGTCGCGAACACGTTCGACGGCAGCACCTCGATGCCATCGAGAACGATGCCCGTGCTCGACAGCACGTGGATCCCGAGCGCCGCACTGCCCTGCGAGACATCGATCCGCACGTCCTCGATCCGGAGGTTCGGTGTGAACGCGGCCTCGAGGGCACCCGTGTTGTTGTCACCGATCAGCTCGAGGTTCTTGATCACCAGGTTCGACGTCGGCACCGCGAAGTTCTGGCCGAGCGACAGCACGCTGGTGTTACCCGCGGTGGTTTGCAACCGCGAGAACTGCGCAGGATCGCGCACCCAACGCGTCGTGCTGCACACCGTGTAGCCACCCTGGACGCGCACGTTGGAGGCCACGATCGTCGGCGGTGTCACGGTGGTCGTGATCGTCTGACCGCCGCGCACGGCGATCAGATCGCCCGTCACGAGGTTCGTCAGCGCCGTGGTCAACGAGCTCGTCGGCGATCCCGCGGAGCGTCCGTTGCCGTTGCTGCTCGCCGCGACGAATCGCGTCGGCACCGCATCGGGCAAGCAATGCCCCGCGCTGCACAGCTCGCCGAGCTTGCAGTCACACGCTCCTGCGCACGTGAAGGCACCGGCTGCGGGATCGAACGAGGTCGGCCGCGCGATGCACGTATTGAATTGCCCGCACATCTCGCTCGGCGAGCAATCCGTGTCGAGGTTGCACGCACCCGAAGGCACGCACTCGCCGAGCTGGCAGGTCTCGAGCGAGCCGCAGTCGGTCTCGTCGACACACTCCGGTCCGCACACACCGGCCGTACAGATCTGACCGCCGGGGCACGGGAAGCTCAGATCGCAGGTGGCCTCGCAGATGTTCGCTGGCGTGCAGGTCTGCCCCGTCGGACACCCGGCGCCACACGGCAGCTCGCACGTGCGGGTCTCGAGATCGCAGATCCGGCCACCGGAGCAGTTCGCGTTGACGCTGCACTGCGGCTGGCACAGCCCGCTGTCGCAGTACTCGTTGCTCGGGCAGTCACCGTTGTTGCGGCACGCGACGCAGACGTGGCCAACGCAGAACGAGCCGTTGCAGTCGCCGTCGCCATCGCAACCGGCGAAGCACCGCCCCGCGACACAGCCGGCCCCTGCTCCACAGTCGAGGTTGACCAGGCACTCCTGGCACACCCCGACCTGGGTGTTGCACAGGCCCGCTTCGCACGCGACGGTCCCCGAGCACGGCACGCAGCCACCGGCGACGCAGACCTCACCGTTGCACTGCGCGCTCGAGGTGCACTCGACACACGCACCCTGCTGGCAGGTCTGCCCGAGTGGACACGCCTCGTTGCCGTTGCACGACCGGCACGCGTTGCCGACGCCGTTGCCGACGCTGTCTGCCTGGTCGACGTTCGGGATCGCCGGGCAGTTGTCGCACGCGTTACCGATCGTATCGCCGTCGCTGTCGGCCTGGCCCGGGTCGGCAACGAGGGGGCAGAGGTCCTCGAAGTTGAACAGCCCGTCGCCATCGTCATCCGGCGTCGGAGTCTGGGTGTCGATCGCTGCACCCATCGTCGCGATGTCGGCGCGATCGCCGAGACCATCGCCGTCGATGTCGAGCGACTCGGCGGGATCGTACGGAAACGCATCGATGCTGTTCTCGACGCCGTCGTTGTCGATATCCGGGTCGGTCGAATCATCGAGCCCGTCGCGATCGAGATCCCCGAGCGGGAATACGACGAGCGGTGACGGCAACACGAGCGGCAGGTTGCCGTGCGGCACGACCGACGGAATCACCGCCGTGATCGGCGATTCGCCATCGCGTGCGCGCACCACGAAGATGCCCGGCCCGGTAGGAAACGTGAAGCCACCATCCGCTGCCGTCTCCGTCGCGATCGTCACGACACCGGTCGCGGCGTCGATCAACTCGACCGTCAACCCGCCATGGCCTCCACTGCCTCGGTTCGCTCGCAGCGCCGTTCCCGACACCTCGGTCGAGACCTCGACGCCGAGTCCTCCATCGAGATCGATCGCGATCGTCGGCTTGCCCGGCAGCACGGTGATGCCGCTGCGACTCACGCTCTGCGTTCCGGAGATCAGCACCACCTCGTGCACGCCGGGTGGCACGCCCTCGAGCAGGTAGCCTCCGTTATCGTTCGGCGCGGTGACGATGCCGAACGCGGGCACCACGATCACGCCTTCCGTCACGCCGACCACGCGACCACCGATCGCACCAGGTAGGGCGAGCCGGATCGGGCCGAGATCGGTGACGAACCCCGGGTTTGCCGCGGCCGCGACGCGCCGTGAGGGCAACGCCGTCGACGCATCGGCCACCACGCGCAGATCCCACCGCCCCGGCAACACCCCGAGGATGTCGAACGCGCCTCCGCCATCACAGCGCGCGCCGAGCGGCGAGCCCTCGAGGAGGACCAGGCAGTCGCCTGTAGGGACGTCCGCCGAGACCTCGACGCGCCCGATCAGCTCGCCGGTCTCGACCTGAACGGTCTCGTCAGGATCTCCACAGGCAACGAGCGTTGCTACGACCACCAAGCGCTTCGCGTGCACGTAGCAGTATGTGCACGGGGCCTTGTGAGCCGTTCCCCGTGTTTACTCGCATTCCCGCGCGTATCCCCGCGACGTCAGTGACTCGAGCCGACCACGTCGACGATCTTCTTCAGCTCCGGCAGCCTGACCAGCAACTCGTCGAGCCACGCCTGACCGAGACGCGCGGCATTTCCGATGTCGTGTGGCTTCACTTGTCGACCTGTTTTGGTGCGGCCTTCTTCTTCTTCGGGGGCGTCGTCGGAACCACGCTCGTCTTCTTGCGTCCGACCAACCGGCCCTGCAGGTAGATCTTCGCCTTCGCGAGCGTCGGCGAGGCGGCGAACAGCGCTGTGGTCTCAGGCTTCCAGCGCGGCTCGTTGAGCGTCAGCCGCTCGAGGTTCGCGAGGTGTGCCGACGAGCTCAACGCGACGGCCGCCTTGTGCCCCATCCGGTTGTGCCCGGCCTCGAGGTTGGTGAGCTGCGAGAGCGCCTCGCACGCCGCCATCGCCAGCCCGCCCTTGTCGCACACCGCATTGCGCTCGAGCCGCAGGCTGCGCAGCGACGGCAGCGCGAACGCTTTACACAGCGCCTCGATCCCCGGGACGCCGAGGTGGCACTTCTCGAGATCGAGCTCGCGCAGCTTCGCGAGCGCCGGCGCGCTGACCAGTGCCGCGATCGACTTCGCATCGAACGTGGTGTTCGCGAGGCCGAGGACCTCGAGGTTGGCGAGTGCCGGACCCTCCAGCGAGCGCGCGAGCGTCTCCGCTGCGAGCAGGTTATTGCCGAGCTCGAGCCTGCGCAGCGTCCACCTGCCGTGAGCGATCTCCGCGACGCCGTTCGAACTGATGCGATTGCTATCGAGGTCAAGCGTCTCGAGGTTCGCCAGCACCGACGAGCCTGCGAGCGCAGCGATCCCCTCGTCGTCGAGCTCCAGACCTGTCGTCCCCGCCTCGAAGATGCCCGCGCCCTCCCCCCAGATGCTCAGGTGCAGCTCGAGCGATCGCAGGTTCGCGAGCGTGGATGCCTGCGCGATCACCCGTGCCGCCGCGTTGCCCGCGCCGCCGAGGTGGAGTTCGAAGGTCTGCAGCCGCAACAACTCTGGTGCGTCGAGCACGCCGTCGAGGGTCGGCTGCTTGGACGGATAGTCGAAGATCGGCTTCGGCCACAACCGCAGGCGGCGCAGCAACGGCGCGCGCTCCCACAGCGCCTCGAAGTGCGGCGCGCAATCGAGCGTGAGCTGCGCTTCCTCGACGAAGCCTCGCACGAACTCGAACTTGTGTTGCTGGAGCGCGTCGACCACGGGCACCGCGGCGCGGATCGGTGCGAGCCACTCCGCACCATGCGCGGCGAACAGCTTGTTCTCGGCGACCTTGATCGCGCGTCTCCGCTCGTCATTTGGTGCAGCAGCCAGCTGGCACTGCAGCTGGATGAACTCTCCGCGCGGATCGCCCTGCCCTTGCAACCAGTCGGCGTAGACCAGTCTCGGCGCATCGTCGTCGGGAGTCTCGACGATCGCGGCGAGGAGCTGCTCCGTCACTTCTCGTTCCGCATCCAGTCGACGAACGCGTCGATCAACTTCTGCAGATCGCCGAGCTCGCGATCCGAGGGACTGCGCCCTTCACCGTGCTCGAGGCTGTAGGTGATCTGCGTGCCCACCTCGGCGGCGTCGAAGCGGACCGAGCCGCTCACGCCATCGCGCCTACCGAGCTTGGGCTGCCAGCGCACTTCTCGCTTCTCGACGTCGTAGCTGTAGGTCAGCGTGTAGACGCGCGAGCTCGCAAACTCGAAGTGGATCTCGGAGGGCAGCTTCCGCTCCGTCGCCAGCACCTGCGCGCGGCGGAGGCCCGGGACCCAGAGAGGAAGTTTCGCCGCATCGACGAAGACCTCCCAGCACTGCTCACGCGAGCGAGAAACGGTTGCAGTGACACTCTGTACACCGATAGTCACGCCATAGGATAGCGCACGTGTAGAGTGCCGCGGTGAATCTGGCTGACGACGCAAAGCGAATCTGTCAGACGCTGCTGCGGATCGACACCACCAACCCGCCGGGGAACGAGCGCGCCTGCGCCGAGGTGCTCGCGAAGGAGCTGTCCGAGGTCGGCTACACGCCGGAGCTACTCGAAGCGCAGCCGCTACGTACCAACCTCGTGGTTCGCCATCGCGGGACCGGCAAGCTGCCGCCGCTGCTCCTCACCGCGCACCTCGATGTCGTCGAGGCCGATCCCACCAAGTGGCGCCGCCCGCCGTTCTCCGGCGAAGAGTTCGAGGGCTGCCTGTGGGGCCGCGGCGCGATCGACATGAAGAACATGGCCGCGATGTGCACCGCGATCATGAGGGGCCTCGCGAAGTCGGGACCACTCGACCGCGACATCATCTTCGCCGCCGTCGCCGATGAAGAAGCCGGCTGCGATCTCGGCTCGCGCTTCCTCGTCGAGCAGCACCGCTCCAAGGTCGAGGCCGAGTACGCGATCGGCGAGTCTGGTGGTTTCTCGCTCCACCTCGCCGACACGACGTTCTATCCGATCCAGATCGCCGAGAAGGGCTTCTGCTGGGTGCGCGCCCGGATCACCGGCGAGCCCGGCCATGGTTCGATGCCGCGCCAGGACAGCGTGGTCACTCGCCTCGGTGAAGCGCTCGCCGCACTCGGCCGCACCACCCTGCCCGTCCACGCCACGCCGTACGTCGAGAAGTTCATCGACGCCGTGCGCGCGCAACAACCCGCCCTGCTCCAGCCGCTGGTCAAGCTGCTCGGCCGTCCGCACCTGCTGTCGCGGATCACCCGGCTGTTGCCGAACATGTCCACCGCGCGCGGCTTCTCGGCGCTGCTCGCCAACACCGCCGCTGCTACCGTGGTGCGTGCCGGTGCGAAGACCAACGTGATCCCCGGCGTCGCCGAGTTCGAGATCGACGGCAGGACGCTGCCCGGTCAGACCGATGAGGATCTGCTGCGCGAGCTGCGCACCGTGCTCGGTCCCGATGTCGAGCTCGAGATCATCAAGTCGTGTCCACCGACGGTGACCGAGCCGATGGAGTCACCGCTGTTCGATCTGATCCGCAGCGAGATCAATCGACGCGAACCGGACGCGGTCGTGATCCCGTACCTGATTCCGGGCTTCACCGACGCGAAGTACTTCTCGCAGACCGGTGCGCGCTGGTACGGCTTCTCGCCGGTCAAGATCGAGCGTGGCGCCGGCATCCGCTTCGCCGACATGTTCCACGGGCACGACGAGCGGGTACCCGTTGCGGGGCTGGTGTGGGGCACAGACCTGCTCGACGCCGTGGTTCGCGGAATCAGCCGTTGAGCAGCTGAGACGCGAGTGCCGGGTTCTTCATCAGGCGGTCCGTCGCCGCGTCGAGGCTCGCGGAAGCGTTCTTCAGGATCTGCGCTTCGACCTGCTTGTACTTCGCCATCAGGCGCGCGTCCTCGCGCGTGCGGAGCGCGGGATCGATCGCGACGACCGGCTGCTCCATCGGCTCGCGCCTCCACCCGCCACCGACACCCTCGAACGGCTCCTGGATCGCGGCGATCTCGACCTGCGTGAGACCCGACGTCAGGATCCAATCCATCACCGGGCCCTGGGTGACATCACCGAGGCGGATGAAGTTGTTCTGCGCGGCGACGGTGTTCGCGAGATCGACCCGGCCCGAGTTGCGGATGATCGTCGCGGCCGCACAGAAGTGACCTTGTTCGTCGAGCCAGACGTTGAGCTTGGTCTTCGTATAGGTGTTGCTCGGGAACACGCCCGCGATCTGATACGACCGGAACCGGCCGAGGTTCGCCTGGCGATTCGCCGCGAGCTTCGCGCGAACCGCATCGCGATCGACCACGACCGGAGACAGGAGGTCATCGTTCTGCTCCCACGGATCGACCTGTGCGACGCGCGGTGCGGAACCCGGAGGAGGCTGAGCGAAGCGAGCCTCAGCGGAAGCGAACGACGAAGCTGCGGTGACGATAAGACAAGCAACGAGAGGGAGGCGCATGACAATTCCTTTGGACCCGATCGGCGCGGCCAAGGCGGCCAGCGCGTCCGGTGTCGATGCTCTATCAACGCCACAGGTGACCGCTCGGTCTACCCTCGATAACTCGGCGGATCGCCCCGCCTTCTAGCGCTGAAGCTGGTTTACGCCGACATCTGCGCTGTCGTCCGCGCCCGCCGGCATCTCCTTCAAGTGCCGCAGTGGCAGCAAGAACACCGGCGCGACGAGACCGATGATCACGCCGACCCAGATCGCGATCTCCGTCGACGCCAGCTCCGCGATCACACCCGCGAGCGCTGCACCGATCGGCAACAGCCCCGAGGTGAACACGTGGATCGCCGCGTTCGCGCGACCGAGCACGTTGCGCGGCAACACGGTCTGCCGCAGCGTCACTGCCTGGATCACGAACGCGACCGAGAAGCCGTCGCTCAGTAACTGGTGCGCGCAGAGAAACGCGATCGCCACCGCGAACGAGCCGCCGGTCGCCACGCTCGATCCGGCAAGCGGGATCAACAGCGCGCAGACCAGCGACATCGCCGACATCGTCACGAGTCCCCTGCCGAGCCCCAACTTCGCCACGATCCGGCGAGACAACATCGCGCCGAACAGCGAGCCGATGCCGCCGGTCGCCACGATCAGGCCGAACATCGTCTCGGAGATCGCGAGCTCGCGCAGCAGGAACAGCGTGTACAGCGCCATGAAGAAGCCGCCCGAGATCGCCCACACCATGTGCGAGAGCACGATGGGCCGCACGATCGGATGCCCGAACACGACGCGCAGGCCGACGCGCAGATCGTGACCGCGGCGCGACGCCGTCATCGATGCCGACACCTGCGGAGGAGGCACGTGCTCGACCGCTCTGATCGCGCCGAGCCGCAGCGCGGACCAGACATACGACAGCGCGTCGATCGTCACTGCGAGCGGCGCTCCGAACGCGGCGATCAACGCACCCGCACTCGCCGGTCCCGTGATCTCGGCGATCGCCTCGGTCGCCTCGAGCTTCGCGTTGCCCTCCGCGAGGTCCTGCTTCGGGATCAACGCCGGCAGATACGCGTTGTCGGTGATCTGGAACAGCGCCGATGCACCGCCGACCAGCGCGCCGACGACGATGACGTGGACGATCGACAGGATCCCCGCGAACCACGCGATCGTCAGCGAGATCACGGTGAGCGCGCGAACGATGTCGGCGCCGACCAGCAGCTTGCGCTTGCTCGAACGATCGATGAGCCCACCGCAGGTCAGCCCGACGAGGATGCCCGGCGCGAGCTGCGCGACCATCAGCGCGCCGACGACCCACTCGGGCTGATTCAGCGTCGCGACGGCGATGATCGGCAGCGCGGTGCGGGTGATCCGCGAGCCGAACGCGCTGAACATCTGCGCCGACCACAGCCGCATGAAGTCAGCGTGGCGCCACAGACCGCTGCGCGAGAACATCGCGCGTACGTTAGCTCACCGGAGCGGAACGATCACGGCCGAGCCCCAACCCGTCACACCGCCGATGCGCATCTTCCTGGTCGACGCGCCTTGCGTCACGGTGACCACCGAGGGCTCCTTCATGTACGCGACGAACAGGCCGCTCGCGTTGGTCGCGTCACCCGTGATCGGGTCGAACGCGTTGGGTCCGAGCTGGACGTAGACGATCTTGCCGCGTGCGGGGTCGATCTCGAGCTTCGCTCCCTCGATCGGCTTCTTCGTCGTGGTGTCGACGACCATGCCGAACGTGATCACCGGAAACTCGTTCCAGGTCGCCTGGTCGATCGAGTCGAGCGTGTCGTCCGGGAAGATCACCGGCATGTCGACCTCGCCGGCCAGCCCACACAGCGGCTTGTTCGCCGGATAGATGCAGCTCGCCACGCCGTAGTTGCCGATGCCGCCCGCGAGACACGAGGTTGCCATCGGCTCGCCCCACGCCGACAGCAACACCTCGCCACCCAGCTGCGGAAAGTCGTACTCGCCGAAGGTGATCACCGACGACGGGAAGCCGATATCCGGCCGGAGGATGTTGGTCGGCCGGATCATGCCGAGGTCCAGACCCTCCGTCGACATGACCATGGCGTCGACCGGATCGCACGTCAACGGGCTGCCCGCCGGCGTGGCGGCCAGACTGTAAAAGTCGAACGCGCGAACCTTCATCTCGGTGCTCGTCTGGAGCGCCGAGCAGTTGGTGACGCCGCGCAGCCGCATGTTGATCTGATCCTGGCCCGTATACTCTTCGCCTGCGTACGCGATGTCGGTGCCGTCGCTGCAGAACGTCGGGTTGACCTCGGTCATCGCGCGAATCTCGACGGCGAGCAGGCCTTCCGGAATCTCCATCGCGAACTTGTTGCGGATCTGATTCTGGAGGTCCTCGAGCGAGGTCGGGCTTGTCACGGTGATGCACTGGTTCGGTGCCAGGTTGATATCCGGAGAGTCGTGCAGCACGACCTGGACGGTGGTCACGCACGACACGTCCATGGCCGCCTCGTCGCCGGTCGGCGCCAACAGCCGCAGCTCGATGGCCTTCTCCGCACATCCTGCCGATACGCCCGCAAGGAGCGCTGCGAGAATCACTGCGCTGCGCATCTTAGAACCCCCGGATCGAAGTCGGCTCGCGGGTCATGTAGTGGTAACCGAGGATTCCGCCACCCGCGACTGCGGCGATTCCTGCCCAGACGTACCAGCGCTCGTACCAGCGCTGGCTGCGTTGTCTCTCGACGATCATCACACTCGTCGGCTCCATCATGTTGTCGGGATCGAGTGCCGCGACGAGCTTGCGCGCGATCCCGTTCGACGACGAATCGTTCATCAGGTCGAACGGCTTGCTGACCTTCTTGGAGCCGACGTCGTAGAACCGCAGCGTCAGCTTCTCGTCGGTGCGCTCCTCGATCACGAGGAACCGCGTGGTGCCATTCGCGACCTCGGACAGCGCCTTCGCCCGCTTGAGGCGCGACTTGCCGGGAGGTGCCGTCACCGTCGCGTCGATCAGCTTCGCAGCCTTGTCGGCGCTGCGTTCCTTACCGAGCGAGATCTCGAGCTTGAAGGTCTTGTCGGGAACGATGTCGACCATCTCGGCGTACGTGGTGCGACCCTCGGCGGTGAGCAGCACGAGGTGATAGCCGGCCTCGAGCGTGAGCTTGTCCGCGAGCGGCTGCGGCTTGCCGTCGTCGATCTGGATCATCGCGCTCTCGGGATCCGAATCGATGCGGAGCTTGCCGGTCTCCTCGACGGGCTTGCGGGCCTTCTTGACCAGCGGCCGCACGCGCGCGCTCGCGAGCTTCGTGTCGGGCGCCCACGCCGGGTTGAGGCGGACCGCGGCGCGGAACCACTTGATCGCTTCGTCGTTGTGCTCCATCCCGACCGCGATCATGCCGCGCCACTCGGCGAGCGCGGACATCGCCGGGACCGGGTCTCCGCCACCAGCATTCTCGAGGATCCGGGTCTCGTTCGCTTCGATTTTCTCGAGCGCGGTCTCGAACTCGAGCTTGGTGTACGCGTCGCGGATCACGTCGAGGTCGTCGATCTTCATCGTGCGCCCATCGAGCGCCGCCTCGAGGCGATCCGGCAGCCTCATCAGCATGCCCTTCGCGTCCAGCACACGGCGAACCTTGTCGATCTGGCCGCTGTCGCCGAGCTTGCTGTTGCTGGCGTTGAGCAGGACCATCTGGTCGTCGTCCCTCGGCGTCTCACCGGGATCTGCGGAGGCGATCGTCGTCGCGAGCAGCAGGTAGGGGACGAGCGCTACGCGCACTACTGGTCCTCGTAGAGGTTGGCGTAGCAGACCATCACCTTGCCCGACTCGACAGCACAGGTCTTGGTGACGCGCAGATCGAGGTCCTTGCGCTCGAACCGCACCTTGTACTTGCCGGGCTGCAGCACGAACTTTCCGATCGTGGCGACCGAGTTCCCGTTGATCGTGGCGATCGAGTACGGCTCGGAGTTCACGCGCAGCGACCCGGGCTCGCGCTTCGGACGGCTGGTCGGACGCACCGGCGGTTTCGTGACCGGCTTGACGGGTTCTTCGACCTTCACGGGCTCCGGATCGACCTTCACGGGCGCGGGCTCGATCGTGACCGGCGCAGCAACGACCTCGGCCTTGATCTCCTGCTTGACGTCCGGAGCCTTCACGTCGGGAGCCGCGATCGGCGCTTCCTTCGCGACCACGGGCACGGTCGGTGGGTTGAGGACGGAGTCGAGCCTGGGATCAGTGTCGGGACCGCGGCGCGGGGGAGCCCACCCCGCGAGCGCCCCGAAGATAGCGGGGCCCACCAGCCCCGCCCTCCACCACCCACCCCCC